>NZ_JBEOPC010000023.1:0-53916 GCF_040309765.1 Psychrobacter sp. TB20-MNA-CIBAN-0197 | reverse complement strand
ACTTACCATTTTTATCTGCAAATCGCCTAAAAAATAGTCTCTGTCAGTGCCATGGTCGAATGTTCAACACGCCCTAGACTTATTAGAATTAAATAGTATTATTGCGCTTTATAAATAGGACGAAGATAGAGGAGAGCTTGGATGCCTTACTTGTTTGGCGGCTTGATAATACTCAATGCAGCAGTACTGGTGAGCTATTTGTTTTTTCAACAGCCTAGTACTACCCAGAGCTTACAACAAGCGCAAGATGAGCTGGTGCAGCCTATAGACTTTATCAACAGCTCTGAGCATATCCCGCCCCCTATCGGTACTACAGATTAGCTTTTGGCTTACCTTTTAATCAGCAAATGCTTTTATCTTCTATTCGCCATGTCTCGATAGTATCACTGATAGTGTTGCCGATAGTGTCGCGGGTAGCACTTAGCGATCTGTAGCCTTAGTATCGGCCTTTTCATAGCTCCCTTCTTTATCAGCAGTCTCCGTATTAATAGTTTCTGTATTGTTAGTTTCCTTATTAACAGTCTCTTTATCAGTCGCTGCTGCTTGGTCAACTTCAGCAATCAGCGGTATTTTGACACAGACTTGTAAGCCGCCTTCGGGGTGATTAATCGCCTCTACCGTACCGTGATGTAATCTAGCAATACGGTTCACGATAGCCAGACCTAGACCACTACCTTGTGTGGTACGAGCGGTTTCGCCGCGCTCAAACGGCTGCATGATACGCTCTAACTGATCTTCTGCTACGCCATCACCGCAGTCACGCACACAAATGACCAGCTGCTCTTGCGCCTCACCCATAACCTCGCTCTCACTAATGACATCGCTCTCAGTTGTCGCTAGCGTCTCTTTAAAGGTTGGCACCACCGTCGCTGATAGAAATATAGGCGTCTTTCCATAACGATTGGCGTTATTGACTAGATTAATAATCATCCGTTTGATAGACAAAGGACGTACAGGTACTTGCTTATCTAGTTGAGACTCATAAACGAACTCCATAGGCGCAAACTGCACAATAATCTCATTAAATATCGTATCCAAGTCAGTCAAACGCACCGGCTCATCAGAGCCATCTTTCATAAACGAGATAAACTGCTCCAAAATCGCATCCATATCTTCTATATCATAAATCAAGCCTTCTCGAAAAAAATCATCCGGCAGCATTTCAGCAGTAAGGCGCATACGGGTCAGCGGCGTGCGCAAGTCATGCGAGATACCTGCGAGCATAATCGTGCGCTCCTTTTGCGCTTGATTAAGCGTAGTGAACAAGCGGTTAAAAGCCAGATTGACTTGCCGAATCTCAGTAGGCCCTACTTGTGTCGGCAGGGTAGTGGCATGACCCAGACGAATATAGTTAGTCGCGGCTCGCTGCAAATGGCGCAAGGGTCGATTTAATTGCCGCGCTATCAAGATAATGGTCAGTAGCGTCAAAATAGGAATGCCGAGTAAGAAAAACCCTAACAGTGTCGGACTGTACTGGGAGTAGTAGATAACCGGCTCACGTATCCAAAAACTCGTGTCGCGGCTATCTTGCACCCATAATTGCGGCGTTGGCTTAAATTTAAAATAAACCTGTACCGGACGACCCAGCTGCGCACTGATTTCACGTTGTAATACATCGGTAAAAAATCCGACAAATCGCTTTTTCTCAACTTGTGGAAAGTCGCTAGGGTTTTCTACTGTGACCACATGTGAATGCTCATAGACCCAGCGCTGCACTTCAGGGTTATTTTGCCAATCCTGTTTGGCACTATTCATCAGTCGTAACTCACTGGTCAAATAGCGAGCGTGGGTCTTTAGCTCAGGCAAATAAAGACTGCGCCAAAAAAACCAAATGGATAAGCTGACGCTGATAACGACCATAAAAGTAATCATAAAAGTGGTCAGCCAGCTGTTCGACCAACTACTAGAGCGTCGTGTCGGAGTGTTCGCGGTACTCATAGCAGAAGAGTGCTCCAAAAGAGGTAGAGAATAATTACCAATATAAGATAAAAGAGTGCTGAGATGAGTATAGTGCAATCGCATAAAATGCGCTATGGGCTGGGTTAAATGTACAGCAAAAACCGCTCATCTAAGTGATTGTTATCAAACAACTAAATAAACACAGTTTATGTTTTCAAAAATAATAGACTATGATATAATTGTGCCCTTTTTGGTATACCTGCGAAAGAGAGAAATCAGATGGTTGTTATTCGTTTAGCACGGGGCGGTGCCAAAAAACGCCCATTTTATCAAGTCGTAGTTGCTGATCAACGCCGCGCGCGTGATGGTCGCTACATCGAAAACATTGGCTTTTTTAACCCTTTGGCTAAAGAGTCAGAAGAAGCAGTACGCTTAAACATGGAAGCGTACAATGCGTGGGTCGCAAAAGGCGCACAGCCTTCAGATCGCGTTGCTTCATTAGCAAAGTCTTACAATAAGGCTGCTGAAAGCGAAGCGACTGCTTAAGTTTTAAGTGATGATCTTTAAATAGCTCATCAGCTATTTTAGGGTCTGATTTTAGAGATACTGACTTACAAACTTAGCGCTCCATAGCATATCGTTATCTTCTTTACCTTACACTGATTTATCACATTTAGAGTCGTTATGTCATCAGCACCTGCTAATAACCTTATGAAAATAGGTCAGCTCAAAAAGCCTTACGGTATAAAAGGCTGGCTTTGGGTGTTTAGCGATACCGATGATCGAACGGCTATATTTGATATGCAGCCTTGGTATATGAAGACCGCTATGGGTATGAAGCCTTTGACTGTCAAAGCTTGGCGAGAGCAAGGATCGGGTATTGTCGCTCAGTTTGAGCAAGTTCCTGATCGTAATGTTGCAGAAACCATGAATGGGGTAACCCTTTGGGTGGAGCAAGATGTCTTGCCTGAGACTGGCGAAGATGAGTACTATTGGTCCGATTTGATCGGGGTGCGAGTCTTCAATGAGCAAGATGAGTATTTAGGCGATATTACTGAGATGTTTGAAACCGGTGCCCATGACATTATGCGTGTCGCGGCTACTTCAGACAGCTTAGATGATGAAGAGCGTCTGATACCTTGGCACAAACAGACTGTGCTTGAAGTAGATATAACGGCTAAAACCGTTGTCGCTGCTTGGCCAAGTGACTATTGATCTGTGATTAGTGATTGCTGATGTATTTTGCTGTCATAACTATCTTTCCTGAGATGTTTGCTGCGATTCGTGATTTTGGTATCACTGGACGCGCGGTGACTCAGCAGCAAGTTATGATTGAGTGCATTAATCCACGCGATTATACCACTGACAATTACCGCCGTATTGATGAACGTCCCTATGGTGGTGGTCCTGGTATGGTGATGATGGCTCAGCCACTGTCGCAAGCGATTGACGATGCTAAAGAGCAAGCTCGCCTGCACGGTTGCCGCACTGACAGCAAACACTGTCCGGTGGTTTACCTGTCACCGCAAGGGCGGACGCTTAGTGAAGATAGCGTACTTGAGATGGCTGATTATGATGGCATGATTTTATTATGTGGTCGTTATGAAGGCATCGATGAGCGCTTGTTGACACAATACGTCGATCTAGAAATATCGCTTGGTGATTACGTCTTAACTGGCGGTGAACTCCCAGCTATGGTGCTGATGGACAGTGTGATACGTCGTTTACCTAACGTTATGGGTGATGACAAATCTGCGGTGCAAGACTCGTTTGTCGATGGCTTGCTCGATTGTCCTCATTACACTAAGCCGCATGAGTTTGCTAGTATGGCGGTTCCGGAAGTATTGCTTTCAGGCCATCATGCCAATATTGCTAAGTGGCGCTTTTGTCAGCAAGTTGAGCGTACCAAGGCAAGACGGCCAGATTTATGGCAAGCTTTTAGTCCAACAGCTGAGCAAGCCCGTTGGCTAAAAGAGCAATCAAAGTAGCGTCCATAATAGTCAGATGCTTACTTATGTCGTCAGTATAGCTAAACTGTTAAAAAGAATTTTGCGCAATAATGAACCGGCTATAGTGTAATGGCCGTTTACCCAACCCCACTTACCTTGTATCTACCTACTATCAATTTAAAGAGTAGACAGAGACAATTAATTATTACAAACAGGTAATATGCGCTTAGCCTCTATTATCTAATGTGAGGAGACAACTCTCATGAGCAACAAACATCCATTAGTTCAAAGCGTTGAAAATGCTCAACTAGTAGAACGCCCTGACTTTAGCGCTGGCGATACTGTCGTCGTACAAGTAAAAGTACGTGAAGGCGAGCGTGAGCGTCTACAGGCCTTTGAAGGCGTCGTTATCGCTAAGCGTAACCGTGGTCTAAACTCTGCGTTTACCGTCCGTAAAATCTCAAGCGGTGTTGGTGTTGAGCGTGCTTTCCAACTGCATTCTCCAATCATCGATAGCATTGAAGTGAAGCGCCGTGGTGCCGTTCGCCGTGCGAAACTATACTACTTACGTGAGCGTTCTGGTAAATCAGCACGTATCCGCGAGAAGCTTGGCGCACGTCCAGCAAAAGCTGGCGCTCAAAAGAAGACTGATGCTGGCGTCCCTGATGCGGTTGAGACTGCACCTGGTATCTAAGCCAGCAGTCGCGCTCAATGCTGAGCCTAACTATTGATAGTTATGAATTACTTATCAGTAATCATTACTAGCGATAGTGACAAGCCCTTATTCATAGGTTTATTATATAAATAAGTAGGCGTACCAAAAAAGACAAAACCCCAATCTATGCGCAAGCTAGATTGGGGTTTTTGTATTGATAAAGCACAACTTTAATTATTTTCTCCAAAGCTTACTTCGCTGCTTGCTTCACCACTTACATTGTTATTTACTTTGTCGCTTACATTGTCGTTTGGCTTATCTGGTAAATCTAGACGACTGGCTTGATTCTTAGATCTGCTGTGCTTACGCAAGCGAATATAGACGGTTTTGGTGACGATGGCGACGACTTTTTGGTTTTTATCGACGATTTCAGTACGATAGTCGCGAAATACTGGCTCGCCACTCTCAGCGAGTTTGCGAATAGCCGTCGCCTCACTGCTAGAGACTTTTATCCGTGCCGTTACTTTATTAGTAGCTGGCGCGACAAACTCAATGTGTGAGCTTTTATCCCACACTACATAATTACTCCCTAATTGCTGCATCAATAGCAGCATATAAAAAGGGTCGGTCATAGCGTACAAACTACCACCAAACTGTGTGCCAACGATGTTTTTATTCAAAGCCGTCAGCCCCATGCTGACAACGCATAATCCTTGATCGGTATCTAAGTGCTCAAGCTTGATACCCGCACCTACATAAGGCGCGTAGGTATTGATACGTAGCTTCAATAGATGCGGCGTCAGTATCGGCATAATGTACTGTTTGGCTTTGCGATTTAATATCTCGAAATTTTTTGGAAATAGCTTCATCTTTTATCCTTCAATCCCTAATTTTTATAATAATATCAGTCGGCTATAATCAGCAATCAGTCTGAGTAATCTTTATCCAGTCAGCGCAAATGCGCAGTATTAGCAGCTGTCACTATTGACTACTGAATCATGCGCCTAACGTACAAGTGTACACTTAAATGCCCAAATTTTATTTTATAATAGAAAGTAGAGTGAGAGAAGAAGAAAAGGAGACTAGCTATGTCAAAGACTAACAGTGAGCAAAAGGAGGAGACAGTAGAAGAGAGCTGTCAGCTCTGTAGCCGCACAAATCTACCTTTGACTCGCCATCATCTTATTCCGCGCTCACGGCACAACAAGGCCCGTACGCAGCGCCGCTTTAGCCGCACTGAGATGAGTGGCGATATTGCCATGCTATGTCGTCCTTGTCATAGCCAAATACATAAAATTTTTACTAATCATGAGTTGGCAAATTATTATCATACGATAGCGCGCTTACAAGAACATAGCGAAGTCGAAAAGTTTGTCAATTGGGTAAAAAAACGGCCAACGGGGCTGAAGATAAGAGTAAGAAATTAAGCTTATAAATAGCGATGGGAAAACAATACTCGCATTATAGATACTGATGACCTACAATGACCACCCCTTTGTTTACGGTAGTTTAACCTTTAAGAATAGGTCTAGACAGCAGTCCTAACTATCGGTAATTAAAACGAACAAAGGATTATTTAAGTTCTCAGTCAACATAAGGAGATGTGATGAGTAATCCTCAAATCCCCGCATCAAAAAACGCAGACGCTAATCCCAACCTTGCTCATGAAAATGATCCTTTGCAAGGTAGCTATGCCGAATTACATCAACCCTACGCAAGTTTTGAGAGTCGCGACGCTTATCTCAATCATGAATTACAAATCATGCAACCTAAGCGCTGGCGACCAAATTTACCTTTTAGAGATTATCGCTTCGAGTTTGAAGATACCATTCCGGCAATGGCAGCCACTATCGGCAAAGTCGTGATGGTCGGCGCTATTGCCGCAACTTTTGCAGGGCCTCTTGGTTTAGGAGAAGCCTTTGTTTTAGAAAACGTGCGTTATGAGCTGCTCATAGTCGCGTTTTTTGTCATTTTATTCTCAGGTTTTTTGCTGCCTACTGCCAACCTTGCTGGTACTCACGGCCCACTGATTCCTCTTATTCCGATTGTCGTTGCCGCCGGTGGCCACCCTATGGCTTTTGGCTTACTCATTGGCGCTTTTGGTCTGCTGCTAGCGATCAGCAAAGGCGGAAGCTTATTGGCCAATTTAACCAGTAAGGGGGTGTGCGGCGGTCTGCTGCTCTATCTTGGCTTTATTGGGACTATCTCACAAGTCAAAAACCTTTTTGCTTGGGCAGAAGGCATTGGTATGGCGCATATTGCCTTTGTGGTGATTTTGCTCACTATTATCCTGTATGCGGTTTTAGAAAACTATCAAAAGCGATGGCTTGCCGTGCCGCTCAGCTGCTTATTAGGCGGCGGCGTGGCCTTTGCTATGGGCGCACCGTTTGAATTTAAGACCACGCCCGGTTTGCCTAATATGAGCCCGATGTACTGGTGGGGCGAAAACACTGGCTGGATGCTAGGGCTGCCAACGATTGAGAGTTTCATTGTGGTACTACCCTTTGCGGTATTGGCAGTGGCGATGTGGTCGCCGGACTTTTTGGGACATCAGGTGTTTCAAAAGATTAGCTATCCTGAGCGTACTGAGCGCGTGCGTATGGATATCGATGATACGATGATTAGCGCTTCGGTGCGTCAGGTAGCAGGCTCGGTACTTGGTGGCTCTAATTTTGCTTCTTCTTGGGGCACTTATATTGTGCCTGCCGCCATCGCTAAGCGCCCAATCCCAGCTGGCGCGGTACTAACCGGACTATTTTGTGTCATCGCTGGGGTTTGGGGTTATCCCATGGATCTTGCGATTTGGGAGCCAGTCATGTGTGTGGCCTTAATCGTTGGAGTGTTCATTCCGCTACTCGAGGCGGGTATGGAGATGACCCGTGAAGGTAAAACCACACAGTCGGCGGCGATTGTTGTTTTTGCCTCAGCGTTAGTAAACCCAGCATTTGGGTGGTCTATTACTTTAGTATTAGATAACTTAGGTCTGATTGGCTCAAAAGAGCGCAGTGCCAACTTATCTAAGATGAGTCGCTGGATCATTCCGGTAGTGACCTTTGTGATCTTGACTGGGGTGATGGCTATCGTAGGGATGCTGCCTGGTATTCCGGCACTATTACCAAGCTTTCGCCACTAGGATAGGGTTAAAGGTTCAGCGTAGGTACAAACATAAAAAGCCAGCTTTATTAAGCTGGCTTTTTATACTATTAGGGCGTGTTGAACATTCGACCTTGGCACTGACAGAGACTATTTTTTAGGCGATTTGCAGATAAAAATGGTAAGTTTAGTTGTTCTAAGCGTCTATTTTTATCAATAAAGCGGCAAAAAATAGTCCTGTCCCTGTTGTTGTAGTTAGGGCTGATGCTAAAATCGCCCTAGTCGTTGCGAAAATCTAGCCAATGCAATAAGCATTACCTGCAATTTTCACTTAGACTAGAACTATTTTAGCTATCAGCAGTGCGCATTTGGGAATGTTCAACACGCCCTAGATCTTATAGGGTATATATAAGCTATTTTCGCTCTTATGTACTCTTTATATCTTAGATGTTTTTTATATGAGTGCCATGGAGCTTATGACCTTAATATAGTTAATTCGAAATAAAACCAATATATTTATTTTCTCGTGCTACTGGTATAAATTTTATTTGCTTGCTATGCGCTTCGCACTCCAGAGGCTGCACAAAATTTATCCCAGTAGCACTGTGTCGGATTTGAAGTGAATCAACTATAGCTATCTAGCGGCGCTACTATTTTTCAGCGCGCACTTTATCCACTAAGAAGTCTACCACTTTAGGGACTTTCGCGCTCTCACCGGATACCACGTATTTACCTTGTACTACGACGGCAGGGACACCCGTGAGCTGATAACGCTTGGCGCCTGCTTGTGAGCGTCCGATTTTGGTGCCTACTGCAAAAGAGTTATAGAGGCTATTGAATTTCTTTTTGTCGACGCCTTGTGAGGCATACCAATTAGCGAGTGAAGCTTGGTCAAATAGTTTTTTACCATCCTTGTGGATTGCATTGAATAGCGCATCATGAGTTTTGTCTTCATAACCTAATAGCTGCGCGGCATAGAACCCACGAGCGCTAGATTCCCAAACTGGGTTTAGGGCGGCGGGAGTCTTGAAAAATGCGACACCTTTGTCTTTAGTTTTTGCCCATTTTTCCATATGCGGGTTCAAAGAGTAACAATGAGGGCAGCCGTACCAAAAAAACTCACGAACAATGATAGCATCACCGCTGATTTTTTCTGGATTATCAAGAACTTTATAATCTTTACCGGCGACATAATCGGCCGCTTGTACGCTCATATTAGCAAAGCCAATGGCGCAGGCTAAACCAGTCAATGCGAGGACACGTTTCATACTTCTTCCTTTAATTCTTACGGCTTGAGGGTGTTAAGAGGCACTTATCAAAAGTGCTAAAAAAAGGTTAAATACACTTCGGCTATAATAACGTAAAATGACCGTCATTGTGAACCGTATTCTTAACCAATAGTTGCCGCGCTGTAGCTATTATTTATAGCTTGAGAATGTATAAACAACTATCTATTTTATCAGACGTTCACAATCGGTCACTAGGTGGCTAAGGTAATATAACGACGCTCATGCTAACATTACCTATGGTTTCTAACGCTATTGATACTAGCAGTAGAGTGTTTTTAGTATTAGCTTGCTAAGACCTCATCGCTATCACTGATGAATTCTTAGTTTTTTGAGCCTATCGAATCTAATAACAACGACAACGACGATAACCGTATTCAAGGATATTTCTATGAGCGCAACGCAGCCCCATCAAAATACAATCAACAAAACTCAAGATGGACAAGAGGATATAGCAGAGCAAACGGTCACGAATGTAGACCCTAGTGAGGTTGATAAATTCAACCAGCTTGCAGGCGAGTGGTGGGATAAGACAGGGGCGTTTGCGACTTTGCATGAGATCAATCCGCTACGTCTCAATTGGATCACTGAAAACGTTGAGCGCGGTTATCAAAGCGCGGATACTAACAAAACCGCAGCTGATGGCTTACAAGGTAAAAAGATACTCGATATTGGCTGCGGCGGCGGGATTTTATCTGAGTCTATGGCGCGGCGCGGCGCTGACGTTACCGGTATTGATTTGGGTACTGAGAACCTAAAGGCAGCGACCCTGCATGTGCAGCAAAGCGGTTTAGAGGAGACGCTACGTTATCAGCATATCGCGGTTGAGACTTTAGCGGCGCAGATGCCAGCTCAGTTCGATGTGGTCACTTGCATGGAGATGTTAGAGCATGTTCCAGACCCTAGCGCTATCGTACAAGCTTGCTATGATCTATTAGCGCCAGGCGGCGTCTGTGTGTTATCGACGATCAACCGTAATCCTAAGTCCTATTTGTTTGCTATCGTTGGCGCTGAATATGTACTGAGATTATTGGATCGCGGTACGCATGATTACGCCAAATTCATCACCCCAGCTGAGCTGGATAAAATGGCACTCAACGCCGGATTTAATCGCCAAGATATTATTGGACTACACTATAACCCCATTACCAAGCGCTACTGGCTTGCACAGAATGTCGATGTCAATTATATGATGGCAGTGCATAAGCCTATGGATCAATAAGACTAAATCAATAATGCTGAAGAGATAAGCGTAAATGGGTCTTTTATAACAGCATAATACTCATCAATTAAGGCAGCGACTATGACTAATTTTGTGAAGGCGGTACTCTTCGATCTAGATGGTACTTTGATCGATACTGCTGCTGATTTTGTGCGTATCATTGGCAAGATGAGCCAAGAGAATGAGTGGCAAGCGCCAAGTGATGCCGATATTCGCCAGCAAGTCTCTGCTGGTGCCTCAGCAATGGTCAAGCTCATGCTAGAGCATAATGGTCAAGTCGGCGTCACTGAAGAGGAGCTACTCACTTATCGGCAGCAGTTCTTGGATGATTATGAGGCCGATATCTGTGTCGATAGTTGTGTTTTTGCTGAGCTTGACGAGTTACTACAGACCCTTGAGAAAAACGGCATCCCTTGGGGCATTGTCACGAACAAACCCCGCCACTTAGCAGAGCTACTACTAAGTAAACTGCAGCTCGATGAGCGCTGTTCGGTACTGGTCTGCCCTGAAGATGTATCACGTACTAAGCCTGATCCTGAGCCTATGTATCTGGCGCTAGAAAAACTAGGCATAGCGCGTGGCGGCTCTGCTAGTGTGCTGTATGTTGGCGATCATATACGCGATATCGAAGCAGGCAATGCCGCTGGCATGCCTACCATTCTAGCGGCTTATGGCTATATCCCTGCAGAAGATCAGCCTAACCTAAAGAAGTGGGGCGCATCTCATATTGTCAAAACGCCAAAGCAGCTTAAGCAATTATTATTAAGGTCTGGTAATTTTGATTATTTGTAAACAGTCGCGCTTTTTAAATTAGTCAATCTCGTATAAACCCTATCGATAGCAGTGAGCAATACCATGAACAACACTACAAGCAGTACTGAGAAAAACTCTGAGCAGAATACAACAAATGAAAATAGCTATCAGCCTTTGAGTCATGAGCAAATCCGTAATTTTGTCGCAGAAGATGACAGCTTAGAGGGCAAAGTGATTCTAGTGACTGGAGCAGGGGACGGTATTGGCCGAGTTGCCGCTTTAACTTATGCACGTTTTGGTGCAACGGTACTACTCTTAGGCCGCACGACTAGTAAGCTTGAAGCAGTCTATGATGAAATCGAAAGTATGGGCGGTAAGCAGCCCGCTATTTTACCTATGGATCTCGAAACGGCCAGTTATGATGAGATGCAAAAGCTGGAACGGCTAATCGATAAGGAGTTTGGTCAATTAGACGGTCTTCTGCATAATGCAGGTATCTTAGGCGCGTTGACCCCGCTTGAGATGTACGACGTCGATATGTTTGCCAAAGTAATGCAGATAAATTTCACCGCTACCTTTAAGCTGACTCAAGCGCTACTGCCACTGCTAAAAGATGCCAACAATGGCTCTATTGTCTTTACCTCAAGCACAGTCGGTACGTATCCTCGCGCTTTTTGGGGCGCGTATGCTCTATCTAAGCAAGCGCTAGAAGGAATGAGTGATATCTTTACTCAAGAGACGCAAAACACCACGAACCTACGTTTTAACTGCATCAACCCAGGCGGTACTCGTACCAATATGCGCGCGCATGCCTATCCGGGAGAGAGCCCTATGAGCCTCAAAACGCCGGAAGACATTATGCCAGGTTATGTTTGCTTAATGAGTGATGAGAGTATCGGTGTGCGCGGTCAAGTAGTAGCGCTGCAGCCCAAACCATAAACTTAAGTGTAGCCTGCACTGTCCAAACTCTTCTGTATCTACCTAACAGCCATGCATTGAAATACAAACTACTATGCCCCATCTATCTGTAATCAAAGGATTTTATTATAAATATAGATAGAGCGGTGAGGAGTAAAGTTATGGCAGGTGGATGGTCAAGAGATGGTGCAGAGCACGAACAAATGGATGCTACGGTCAATGATGCGTTAGATCGGGTACGCCAAGCACTACCGACAGGGGAGAGTGCGGAGTATTGTGATGAATGCGGCGAGCCAATACCAGAAGCGCGAAGAGTAGCCGTACCAGGTGTGCAGCATTGTATCGGCTGCCAAAGCGAGCTTGAACAAGATGCTAAAGCCTCTGAGCTATTTAATCGCCGGGGTAGTAAGGATAGCCAACTGCGCTGATAAGTATAAATTTATAATAAAAAACCAACCTGACGCGGTTGGTTTTTTTGTCACAGCACTTTTTGTCACAGTACTTGAGTAATCAAAAAATAAATAGTTGCTAAATTGAACAGTAAACCGGCTAAAAATACATAGCCATCTTCAGTAATTAAAGAGATAGCAAATAAAATCACTGAGGCTGCCGGTATCATAACTGCAAAAGGCACAAGCTCAAGCGGAATCATAGCAAGAGCGGCAAAGATACAAAGGGCTGCTGCCACCTTTTTTGCCTTGTCAGAGGTCAGCGACTTGAGTCTAGGCTTAACCAGTTTATCAATCCATTTTGTGGCTTTTGAGGCGATATTCACACCTTTATGCAGCTTGTCTTCATCAAAAGAGATATTATCAACAAACTGCGGCAGCCAAGGACGCTCTTTGCCAAACAGCATCTGAACGCTTATCAAAGTAATAATCACGCCGCAAATAGTCGGCACTCCGGGGATACCTCCAGTCGGCATAATAGCAATAAGTGCAGGGGCAAATATCAGAGGTCCAAAGCCTTTTGAATTCAGCGAATCCATAATATCGCCGATACTGATCTTATCAGCATCTTCATTAGGTTCTAATTGCTCAAGTACCGCAGTCAAGCTGTGCTCTGATGAAGAGGGATCCGACTTTGAATCACCTTTATCATAATGAGCATTGTCATGCTCATCTAAAGCCGCTTGATTACGGTTTGTACCAGCATTAGAGTTGGAAGGGGAAGTGTTATTGTCTGTCACCATAGCTCCTGAGCGCTTACGCCTTACTCATCTTCAGCATCCGCTTCGTCTGGAACGAATACGTAGCCCACGCCCCAAACGGTTTGAATATAGCGAGCTTGTGAAGGATTGTCTTCGATTAAACGGCGCAGACGCGATACTTGCACATCGATAGAGCGCTCCATAGCGCCCCATTCGCGGCCTCGCGCAAGATTCATTAGCTTATCGCGGGTTAAAGGCTCGCGTGGATGCTGTACCAAAGCTTTGAGTACCGAAAATTCGCCAGTGGTCAACGTGACTACATTACCATCGCGTTTAAGGGTGCGGGTAGACAAATCAAGCGTCCAAGGACCAAACTCAACCACTTCTAGCTGATGGCTTGGCGCGCCGGGTAATTCGCGGTTCTGTCGACGAAGTACTGCTTTGATGCGGGCGAGTAGCTCTTTTGGGTTAAAAGGTTTTGGTAGATAATCATCAGCGCCGGCATCTAGTCCAGCGATACGATCGGCATCGCCGCCTTTTGCGGTCAGCATAATGATCGGGATGTCGGCGTTATCTTCGCGCAAGCGCTTACAGATACTGATACCGTCTTCACCTGGCAGCATCAAATCGAGAACGACTAAAGAAAATAGCTCGCGCTGCATGAGCTTATCCATCTGACTGCCATCATGGGCGGTACGTACCACAAAGCCATCATCTTCCAAAAAGCGCTGAAGCAAAGAGCGCAGACGCGCATCATCATCAACGACTAAGATACGCTGAGTCAGAGTATCGGAGCTTTTATTATCAGTCATATAGATATCCTTTAGTGAAAGTTATTATTATAAAAATAGTGGCAATGGGTGTATAACCCAGTTGTTCGTCGTTATGCAGTAGCTTTAAATTTGTGTTATCGCTTTTATTGAGCCGTCTACTCTCTAAAGGCCTCATTTATCCTATATTTTTCTGTATTCTAGGATTACTTTTAAAGCTATAAAGGTATTACCTCAGTGTATAAGATTGCGCTACTAATTGCATCACTTGTTCACTGAAATGCTGTATGCGTTTGTTTAACGGGGTAAATAAATTATTTATTTGTTCAATTTTGCATCGTTTTAGCCCAAAAAAACGCTATTTCATCCATAAAATACAAGGATATACGCCGTAAGTATAAAAAGGATTATAAATCAGTCAGCTTTTGCTATAATGCCAATCACCATTTCTCAACGATTGATACGTATATGAGTAGCACTGATAGCTTAACGTCATCGGCAGTCTCAGCAAATGCGCAGGGATTAGATGCAACCACACAAGCCAATATCCACGACAAGCTTGCACGCAAGCTTGGTATTAAGACGGCTCAAGTCAACGCATTTGTCAAACTTTTCGATGAAGGCGCAACGGTTCCTTTTATTGCGCGTTATCGTAAAGAAAAAACGCAAAACCTTGACGATGCTCAGCTCAGAGCATTAGAGAAGTCGCTCAGCTATGAGCGCGATATGGCCAGTCGTCGCCTAAAGATTACTGAGCTGCTACGTGCGCAAGGCACACTCACGGATGAGCTGCAAGGCCGTATTGATAATGCCGCGTCAAAACTTGAGCTAGAAGATATCTACTTACCTTATCGTCCGCGTCGTCGCTCCCCTGCAGCCAAGGCCCGCGCAGCCGGTTTAGACAGCGCAGCAAAAGCCCTATTAACACAAGAGATTACGCCGACGCAGGCGCTAGCGGACTATCAGCTGCCTAGCAGCGTCACCGACGATAGCGGTAATGAGATCGATGTTGACTTTAGCGACCTTGATAAGCAGCTGGCCGGTGTTCAGGCCATCATCGTTGATGAGTGGACGCAGGCGCTTGATCTACTCGATAGTCTGCGTAGCGGCTTTGCCAAAACCGCTAGTGTCGTGACAGCGGTTGCTAGTGAAGAAAAGCGCGAAGTCGGCGAGAAGTTCAAAGACTACTTTGATCATAGCGAGAGCTTAGCGCGTCTGCCCAATCATCGCCTACTAGCCATGCTACGCGGTCGTCAAGAGAACGTCTTAGGTATAAAAGTCGATGGCGAAGATGCGCCCTTTATCGAAAAAATTATTAACCACTTTAATATTGATGCGACAGCGCCAAGCGAGCGCCGTGAGTTCCTCATTGAGGCTGCAAACAGCTTATGGAAAGACAAATGGCGTCCGCATATTGAGCATCGCTTGTTGACCGAAAAGCGCCTAGCCGCAGAAGCTGACGCGATCGATGTTTTTGCTAACAATTTGCAGCATCTGCTGATGTCAGCACCCGCAGGTCCAAAAGTGATCTTAGGTGTTGACCCTGGTATTCGTCATGGCGTCAAGATGGCAATCATCGATGCGCAAGGTCATGTCATGCTGGATAGTAGCGATAAGCCCGTTATCGCTACTGTGTATCCTTTTGCTCCAGATAACAAAATGGATGAGGCTAAGGCGCTTATCGATGAGCTATTAAGTACTTACAATGTCGATTTGGTCGCAATAGGTAACGGTACCGCCAGCCGCGAAACTGACGCTATGATAAAAGAGATTTTGTCGGCTAACCCGTCACTACAAGCCAAAGCGGTTATCGTTAATGAGTCTGGTGCTTCGGTCTATTCTGCCAGTGAGCTTGCCAGTGATGAATTGGCTGACTTAGACGTCTCGGTCCGCGGCGCGGTATCTATTGCTCGTCGTCTGCAAGATCCGTTATCTGAGCTCGTCAAAGTCGATCCAAAGGCGATTGGCGTTGGGCAATATCAGCACGACGTCAATCAAAACCAATTGGCCGACAGCCTTGATAAAGTCACCCAAGATAGCGTCAATGCGGTAGGCGTCGATGTCAATACGGCAAGTCCAGCAATACTGACGCACATCGCGGGTCTCAATCGCAACGTCGCCCAGCAAATCGTCAATTACCGTAAAGAGCATGGCGCTTTTTCGAACCGGGAAGCGCTAAAAGACGTTCCGCGCTTGGGAGTCAAGACCTTTGAGCAAGCCGCTGGGTTTTTGCGAATTCGTGATGGCGATAACCCGCTGGATGCTACTGGCGTACACCCTGAGAGTTACGAGCTGGTGAATAGCTTACTTGAACACACCAATAAAGATTTAAGCGAGATCATCGGTAATGATGGGGTGCTTAATAGTATAGATACTAGCGCTATCACTGCTAATGACGACAATGTCAGTGTAAAAGCCATCATTGAAGAGCTAGCAAAACCTGCGCGCGATCCGCGTCCTGAGTTTAAGACAGCAAGCTTCCGCGATGATGTTAATAGTATCAAAGATCTAGAAGAAGGGATGACGCTTGAGGGCGTCGTGACGAATGTGACGGCTTTTGGCTGTTTTGTAGATGTGGGTGTGCATCAAGATGGACTAGTGCATATCTCGCAGATGGCTAATGATTTTGTCGCTGATCCGATGAACCGTGTCAAACCAGGCGACATCGTTTCAGTACGTGTCATCTCCGTCGATGAGCCGCGTGGACGCATTGGCTTTAGTATGAAACCTGAAGCGCAAAAGTCTGAAGGCCGAGTGAAGCCTGCAGCGTCTGTCAAAACTAAAGAGGCAAATACTAATCCTGATAAGGGCAATCGAGCCAAAGATAAGCGTTCAGCGCCACGTGGTAAGCGCGCTGACAAGGAGCGCAGAGGTGCGAGTAATCAGCCTAATCGTACGTCAAAGCCAAAAGCGGAGACGCCTAGCAGAATCGGTACGCTAGGAGCGCTATTACAAGAAGCTGGCGTCACCAAAAAGAAATAACAATATGTCTGTAAGCTTACAACAGTAACTAGCACAAAAAAGGCAGCCGATTGGCTGCCTTTTTTATGAATGATAAGCAATCATTAATGCTTATTTATTATAAATATTATATTGTCTATCGTACTGTAATGCGGCGACTTTCATTAAACTCAATCTCACCTGGCTGAGTCGCTAAAAGCTCACCACGCGGATCTTGTTTTTTTTCTTTAAGAGTGACCGGTGCAGGAGTAGTACGCATATCTGCTGGAGTGACATTACCGCTATTCACTTCACCTTTTATCAGTGGCTGATAATTAGCAGCGCTATGCTGCATATTTAACGGTTGTACTTTATTAGCCGTATCGCTATCTAGTTCCACTTCACCAGGCTGAGTAGCCAGCAGCTCACCACTAGGGCCTTCAACTTTAGATTGCAAAGTAGTAGGCGCTGGTGTGGTTCGCATATCAGCGGGAGTAATCTCGTTATGGGCAGCTACCGCTAAGCTTGGAGCTATCAAAACAGCTCCTATCGTTAGGTATAAGAATTTTTTTTGCATAAAATGCTCCTTATTTCTAAATGAGTTATCGCTTATGTATGAATCATAGCTTACATGTCATATATAGAGTATTTATTATTCTACCTCTACATCAGCATCAGGAACGCGAATCACTGGGAAAGTTTGATCCACTTCGGTTTGATTTAAGATAGCAGGATCTACTTCTTGACCGACGATAGCTGCCTGGCGACCATCTTCAATAGCGATAGCAGTACCTGAATTGGTCTCAACGCGCTGTATCTGGTCTGCAGGAGCGACGATTACTTCTTTCACGCTATAAGTAGAAGGACGAATAACACGTCTGGTCTGTACGACTACTGGCTCGACACTACGCGCTTCAGCGATAGCAACTTGCGCTTCTGGTGCTTTCATTTCACTGATAACGGGAGTAGGGAAGTTGCTACCAAAGTGGTTATCACATTGCTGCATAGTCACGCGTACTGGGTTACCACTGCTATCCATATAGACGTTCACTGGCATGTCAGCTGCGAAAGGAACATATTTACCGACTAATGCGCCAGAAACACCATAACGACCATTTGATTGACCTACGCCTAGATCACAAGCGCCTGCCTCATAGTCAGCGGTACGTAAGTTATTATCACTAACGACGCGCTGAGGAATCATGACCTCTGATAAACGCATCTTTGCAACGCTAGCTTCGCCTGCAAGCGGCATAGGCTCTTGGTAAGTATAAGGTGTATAGTATTTCGCTGAGCCGTCTTTAACTGCCGTGACACACTCATCATAAGTATCATAACCGACGTTACCATTACCGTCTGTAGTCATAGCGGCGTTGGCGTTAACGCCTGCCATAGCAAGGCCTGAAGTGAGTACAGCTGCTGTCAATACATTGAATTTCATAATTATTCCCTCTCAATTATTATCATTATTGTTTAGCAAAACTCATAGTTACTCTTAAACGCTAGTCGGTTTTTATCTTGTTGAAGCGACTTTATTATTTAGACAGAACCATCTCATAGGAGATAGACACTTACAGTACTTAGCTTTTACTAATTGGTAAGTGCTTATTAGCAATGACTAACGCCTAGACACAAACAATACTACTTGAGCACATAAAGCATCGCTGTGTCATTCGGCTAACAATGTGTAGCATTATGTGTTGAATATCTAAAAATCAGCAGTGTCATTTACGCAAGTGATACGTTGTTAGTATTTGATAACATTGTATATGTCAAACAAGCCAGATAAGCGGTAACAGATTGCACCACTGCCCACACTTATAAGAGAGGGCCTAAATAAAAAAACCGCATTCTATTTATGGATAGAATGCGGTCGTCAGTATTATATAGGCTGGATCAAGCTAAACTAGCTAGCTGCTAAACAGTATTTACGAATAATAGCTATAGGCAGATTATTTATCTTCTACCACTTCAAAGCTCAGGCCAGAATGCTCCTCAAGGCGAGCGATAAGCTTATCACCCATCGCAGATGCAGGCGTCCAGAATCCGCCTTTAACATCCTTGCGCGAGATGTCTTGCGCCAAACAAAGAGCAGACTGCGCCAGCATTCTTGACGTACTGCCATAACCTGGATCTCTATCGCCGGTCACTTTTGTACTGATAGAGTCGTTACTTGGGGTATAACCGAAGAAGCGAATATCGAAATAGCCATTTTCTTGCTCTGATTTAGAAGGGCCAGAGCCTGATTTTGGTAGTACGTGCTTAGAGAGTAATTCGCGGCTAGGCTTGAACATCATAGTAGTGGCAAACCCGAATAATCCTGCACTCAAAGCATAGCTCGTCAGCTGACCTTTGACGCCATCTTTCATCCACATCGCTTCGTCATATTTGAACTCACGACCATACTCATAATCTGTAAGCTGATTGGTACGATGGACGATACGGGTGTTGATACTGGCCATTACAAAAGGCGCCAACCAGCGGCCATGCTCGCTGTCATATTCAGGTTTGCTGACATTTTTTTGACGCACATTTGGCGCATCAGCATCGTCGTTGAGCAGATATGGATTAGCAACTTGCTTACGGCGTGATTTGTCTTTGCCAACCTCTTCAAAAATAGTCGCCATAGACGCAACCGTACCGCCAGATAAACCGCCCTTGGCTGCTTTGACGCGCATATGAATCTTTTCACAAACCTCATCAAACTGCTTTTCGGCCTGCTGCTGAGTGAAATACACACCCAAGTCTGAGGGAATAGAGTCAAAACCACAAGAGTTCACGATACGAGCGCCACTCTGGCTCGCTGTATCTTGATACTTGTCCATCATGTCTTTGATGAAAATCGCTTCGCCGGTTAAATCGACATAGTCAGTACCGTTATTGGCACATGATTTGATCAACGGCTCGCCGTATTTTAGATAAGGGCCGACGGTTGAAATCACCACCTTAGCTTGCTTGGTCATCTCATCGAGGCTCGCCTCATCATTACTATTAGCAATGATGATATCTACCTTTTTAGCTGAGCCTGAGTCACTGATCTCAGATTGGAGTTTTTTTAATTTTTCTTCGTCGCGTCCAGCGATGGCCCATTCGACATCATTAGAGTCTGCTAAAAACTGGGATAAGTATTTAGCAGTAATCTGACCTACAAAGCTTGTAGCACCATACAGAACCACAGCGTAGGGACGATTGTCTTGTCTTTCTACAGAGTTAGCCATATTCAATTTCCTTATACATTAGGTGATAAATCTAGATTTGCGATAACGAGACTAGTAGCTATGTTAAGTCACGGACTCATAAATTCTAAGTCACAGACTAACAATAAGTCACGTTACGCCACTTTGTTACACATTATTTTAGGCCGGGTAGTACTAAATAATGATAAAGCTACCTTAATAAAATAGAGTAGCTTCCGTTGTCATACATAATACTACAGGTGGTAGCAGCACATTGTATTTTAAAGGTCTAAAGCGCTTGCCACAGGTGAAACGAGTCACCTATGCAGTCACTCAAGAGCACTATGCGCCACTGTCTATTGTACGCCGCTGTCTATTTTGCTCGTAGGTATATGTCATACAGTTGTATATAAGCTCCAACAATATTGATGAACCCTGTCAAAGTGCTACAAAACTAAAGCACTAGCTACACAGGTTACACAACATAGCCCGATGCTTACTAAAATCAACGTAGCTTGGGTTTAAAGTAACTATATAAAGTTGCTAATCTATTCTCATAAGCCATACCTCATACCGAGGCTTTGGGCTTTTAACAATAATTTTTATAATGTAATAAATACTTTATCAATTAAACACTTTAATCACTCATGGCTTTTAGTACTGCTTTCTAAGCGCTATTAAAAGCAAGTACTAAAGAAACTAGGTACTGACCGCGTAAGCGACTTACAGTAAATGCAGTAATTGAGTGTATTAAGGTTTTAATGTTAATTCGAGGAGAAGCAATATGTTTCGCTGGGCTATTATTTTCGCTGTTATCGCACTTATCGCTAGCTTGTTAGGTTTTGGTGGTGTTGCAGGATTATCATCGAACTTGGCATACATTTTCTTAGTGGTTGCCGTCATTTTATTCATTGTGGCTTTTGTCGGTCGCAAAATGTAGTCAGTAAGACAAGCATTAGACAAGCCATTATTAAAAAGAAAAACGTCCTACTAAAGGACGTTTTTTATGCTAGTTATCTTTTTATGGTGGTTATCTAGGTTAAATAAGCCTTTTCTAGAATATTTTGGGCTGTACAATATACTGCATACGCTTCGCCAAGCGAATATCCAAACTACTAATACCGCCTGTATCATCGGTAGTCAGCCGGACTTTGACAGTATTATAATTATTCTGCCATTCAGGATAATGCTCTAATGCTTCAACATAAAAAGCCGCTTGGGTCATAAAGCTGATGGCTTCCACAAAGTCATTAAATTCGAAAGATTTTACAATACTGTTTCCATCACGCTGCCATCCTGGTAAGTCTTGCAGCTGCAGGTCGACTTGTTTTTCAGATAAACTACTCATAGCAATATCCTTTATTATTATAGCGGTCACTCTAGTATAGCGCCCGCGGTTGTAGTAATCACTAACAAATACTCTTCAAAACGGTCTATGCAAGACTGACTATACTAAATCTTGATACTCAGGGTGCTTATTGATATAAGCCGCTACAAAAGAGCACTGTGGAACGACTTTTTTATCATGCTCACGAGCGTAATTCAAGGCATGTTTGACTAATGCTGAGCCCACGCCGCGTCCGCCTAGAGCCTGCGGTACGATAGTATGATCATAGACTAAGGCATTGCCTTGATCTTGATAACTGATATAACCCGTCTGTCCGTCAATAGTGGTCTCGAAACGATTTGCTGCTAGGTTATGAACAATATCTAAGTTTGGTTTGGTCGTTTGGTTATTCATCATACAACTCCTTTTATTATTATAAAATTTTTAATAACGGCCCTATTTTCTAAGGATTAACGAAAAAGGCAGATTTATTAAATACTATAGACTTCTTGCATAAGTCATCGCTAGCCCTTGCAACTCCGTCAGTGAAAGTCAATAACTGGTACTTTTGCAAGAAATCTTATGTCGTCAGTAAATACTTTGTACTGGGTTGAGTATGTAGGATCGATACCAAACAATCTAGTCGCTTACCGTAATAGTCGATATGACGATTGTTAATAGTATTAAAGTCTTTTAATCTGCGTTAAAAATGTGAATATATCACCATGCATAAGCTATCGCCTTACGAATGACAGGTGGCAAGAATCGACTAAGACCCTTTGCTATCTCGCTCTCTGGTGTCGACTTATGTGAATGAGTGGTAGTATCCGCAGCCGATACCGACTGGTAGGCTTGCCACTCTTGCTCGCTGGGCTTACTAAAGTGATGAATACGTCCCAATACTTGTCGTAGCTGTGTACTAAAACGTCCAGTGTTGTAGGCCAGATTGTATTTGTGGCAGATGGCTTTTACTTGCGGGGCAATACTGGCATAGTGGCTGGCGGGCATATCAGGGAAGATATGATGCTCAATCTGATGGGATAAATTGCCTGTCAAAATGTGAAACCATTTATTCCCTTTGATATTGCTAGAACCCAAAATCTGACGCACATACCAGTCGCCTTTGCTCTCATCAGTATCGAGATGGGTATAGATATGCGCTTGCTCAGTGAAATGACCACAGAAAATCACCGCCCACGTCCACAGGTTACGAACCGTATTGGCTACTATGTTGCCACTCAGTGTACTCATAGCGCTACGACAACCTAGGGTCAAGGCGGCTATGGCTGGCAAGGCAATATAGTCTTTGCCTACTTGTCGGCCAATTTTGGCAAATAGTGCACGAGATTTTTGTTGCATGATTTTATGCAAGTCAGGGGAGTCGGCGTATTCATCGACACTGATCTGAATATCATGAAAGGCAACTGCCCATTCAAAGCCAAACGCCAGCACCGCTGTACTAAACATATTGTAGCGATCTTCTGGCGTCCAAGGCTGCTCATCAGTGACCCGAATCAAATGATAGCCAACGTCATGATCTCGACCAACAATATTGGTAAACGTATGATGTAAGTAGTTATGCGAGTGTTGCCACAATGGCGCAGGGCAAACAATGTCCCAGTCAAACTTTTGACTGTTCAGATGCGGGTGCTGCATCCAGTCGTATTGACCATGCATGACATTATGTCCAAGCTCCATATTGTTGAGTATCTTGCTAAAACTAAGCATTGACGTACCCAATAGCCAAGTACCTATCTGCGAGCGGCGTGATGACATGCGTCCTGCGACAGCCAGTAAACCACGGGCGACAAGCTCACTATAAACCACAGTCGCATAAATCCGCTGAATGTATTTGGCGTCATCGCTACCTAATGAGTCCATCACACCTTTATATAGCGCATTTAATTCTACTGCCAAGGCATCACTTTGTGCTTTTGTTAATGGTGCATGGGTCACTGTTGGATAGCGAATTTGCTGTGTTGATATAGTTGGCTGCCCGCTATCATTTTTTGCCAACGGTGCATCGGACAATGGCGTCAAGATAGGTACGGCAGAATGTGCTGTATCAATAGGTGGTAATAAGCGCATATATAAATCCTTAACCGAAACGGCACGAATAAACAGCACTGGATTCGATTTTATGAGTTATCTGAGTTTTAGCATACAATATGAGTTAACATCAGTCTATTTTTTAGTTTTAATAGGTCGATAGTCAGGGGCTAGTGGTCGTATTTTTTATTTCAGCAGTGCTAGATGTCTAACACCACGTCTGTCATAGCGATATTGATGCAGGTTTGGATAGACTCGTAGCCATCACTACTTATCTTGCCAGTTTGGATGTTTTTGACCACGCCGCTCACTTTATTACAGCGGCACAACTGGCAAATTCCTTGCCTACAACCATGCGCTAGGCGTATACCTGCATTTTCGGCAGCGACCAATAATGTGGTGTCGCTATCGAACTGCCGTTGCCGTGATCGCAAATACACCGTATGCGACTCTGTCTGTAGTGCATTATCTAGTACTTGATTACCACCGCTATCAAAATCAGGCAGTGCGCTACCGAAATTCTCTATAATAATATTGTCACGTAGCTGATTGCCCTGCGGTAAAATGATTTCTGACACTGCTTTATATAAGCCGGCTAATAACGCTTGTGAACCGCAGGCAAATATCTGAGTATCTACCAATGGTAGATTAAGTGATAACAGACCCTCTGCACTTAAGTATCGTTCGCCAGCCAAATAAGTCGCAGGGTTATAAGTGTGGATCAAATGATAGCTAAAGGTTGGATAGATATCGCTCAGCTGTTGCCACTGATGCTGAAAATGAGGAAGTTCTGTTCGATTATAATGTAGCAATGCCACCTGATGTCCGTCTGCTAGTGCTTGCGTAATAAGTCCTAGCATAGGCGTGATACCGCTACCGCCAGCGACAAATAACAAAGGGTGCAGTTTTTGGTTATTTTGTTCTCTATTATCTAAACTTGTCTTTGCCTGTGCCAAAGTAAAATGACCCAGTGGCATACTGGTATCAACGATGCTAGATAGCGACAGTTGCTTGGTCAAATAGTCAGATACTAACCCTTGCGGTTTAACAGCAATAGTAACCGTATGACGTTGGCTTTTTGCTGACTTAGTAATGACGGCATCATCTTGCCACCACAATGGTTGATTCGCCAATCCTACGATTGAATAGCTGCGCTGATGATAAACCCCATCGATAAAAATACGTAAATCAAGATACTGACCGCCTTGCCAATCATCTGTCCCTTTGGATATCTGCTGCCTAAACGCTTGATTGGTCTCAAATTGTAGTGCGATCAAATCCTCACTCATCTCATATCGAGCAATAAGGCGTAGCTTGGGTGTCGTCAATGACCAAAACGGATGTAAGCGCGACCCGATAAAATCGACAAACGCACGTTGAACTATTTCAGGGCGATAGCCGTTGGCCATATCATCAGTACCTGTATAAATATTATTAAAAATATATGAGAAATAATGACTCAGCTTATAGCCAGTTTCATTAATGGCATACTAAACCATTATTTTTTGCGTTGTTAAGCCACTCTAATATGTTAACGGCTATTGATTAACTTTGCGAAAGTTTTGATGCTATTTTTTGTGGTTTTTATCAAACAGCATTAAGTCAGAATGTTAAGCTCGTAACCTCAGAAAAATATTTTTACCCGCTTTTATCCAGAAACAGCGATACTCTATGACAAAAGCTGCAAAACAAGGGGTAAAACAACCTGTTAGCTTGCAGGGTATGCGTCACAATGCGATAATGACCTATAATTTGTAACCCTGATTTTGAGGTACGGCACGCTTGGCAGCATCGCTGAGTGGCATTTGCTGTTCTCTTCTATGCAGTTTATCGGAGTGTTAATGGCTCAATATATTTACACGATGAACAACGTGTCAAAACTTGTTCCGCCTAAGCGCGAAATTCTAAAAAATATCAATCTCTCCTTTTTCCCGGGTGCCAAAATTGGTGTCTTAGGTATCAATGGGGCAGGTAAGTCGACCTTGCTACGTATTATGGCGGGCGTGGATACTGAGTTCAGCGGTGAAGCACGCGCGCAGACAGGCACAAAGATTGGTTATTTGCCGCAGGAGCCACAACTCGATGACAGCAAAGATGTGCGCGGCAATGTCGAGGACGGTATGCGTGAGGCGTTAGATGCGTTAGCGCGCTTAGACCAAATCTATGCTGAGTATGCTGAACCGGATGCCGATTTTGATAAGCTCGCAGAAGAGCAGGGCAAGATGGAAGATATCATCCAAACTTGGGATGCGCATAACCTAGAGCCGCAGCTGCAAAAAGCCGCTGACGCGCTACGTCTACCGCCTTGGGATGCTGATGTCAGTAAGCTATCAGGTGGTGAAAAACGCCGTGTGGCATTATGCCGTCTACTATTGTCTCGTCCCGATATGCTGCTACTCGATGAGCCTACTAACCATCTGGACGCCGAATCAGTCGCTTGGCTTGAGCAATTCTTGCAAAACTATAGCGGCACTATCGTTGCCATTACCCATGATCGTTATTTCTTGGATAATGTGGCGCAGTGGATTTTGGAGCTTGACCGAGGCTATGGCTACCCGTATGAAGGTAACTATACTGAGTGGTTAGAGCAAAAAAACAAGCGCTTAGAGGAACAACAGAAGCAAGAAGAGTCGTTTGCCAAAGCGCTGAAAAAAGAGCTTGAGTGGATTCGTAAAAATCAAAAGGGTCAGCAAGCCAAGTCTAAGTCGCGTGTACAGCGTTTTGAAGAGCTGAACTCAAAAGAATTCCAGCAGCGAAATGAGACCTCAGAGATTTATATTCCGCCCGGTCCGCGTCTAGGTAATAAAGTTATCGAGGTCAATAACATCTCCAAATCTTTTGGCGATCGTCTGCTGTATAAAGACCTTAGCTTCAATGTACCAGCGGGCGCTATCGTCGGTATTATCGGTCCGAATGGTGCGGGTAAAACCACGCTGTTTAACATGATTACTGAGCGTGATACTCCTGATACCGGCTCTGTCGATCTAGGCGAAAGCGTTAAGGTCGCTTATGTCGGCCAGGTACGTGATAACCTCGATGACAAAAAAACCGTCTGGGAAGAGATCTCTGATGGTTTAGATATTATCACCGTTGGCGACTACACCACGCCAAGTCGTGCTTATATTGGCCGTTTTAACTTTAAAGGTTCAGACCAACAAAAGCACGTAGGTCAGCTCTCAGGTGGTGAGCGTAACCGCTTGCAGCTGGCGAAGACCTTAAAGCAAGGCGCGAACGTCCTATTACTCGATGAGCCCTCTAACGATTTGGATATCGAGACCTTGCGTGCGCTAGAAGACGCTATTCAAGTGTTCCCAGGTACAGTCATGGTGGTCTCGCATGACCGCTGGTTCTTGGACCGTATCGCCACTCATATCTTAGCCTTTGAAGAAGAAGGTCCGATTTGGTTTGACGGTAACTACACCGAGTTTGAAGCGTACCGCAAAAAGACTATGGGCGATGAAGCTGGCCCTAAGCGCATGAAGTATAAGAAAATCACTAATTAAGCGAAAAAGTCGCTTTATGTTAGTACACAAAAAGACCGCTATCAACTAGCGGTCTTTTTTTTTGAAGCGTTATAGATAGTGAAGCGTGATAGATAGATAGTAAGGTAATCAGCGTTTACGGCCAAACTTACGCTGTTTTTTATTACTAATCTCAGTAATAGCGTGGGTAATCTCTGTGTCATCGAGACTAGCCACTTGTTGCAAGATTTGCATCATATCAGGGGTCAAAATGTACTTGGCATGATGAGCGATATTATTGATACGCTGATCGAAGCTTAGTACGCCAGTCTCTGCATCTTTTTGTACATAGTTGAGACGAATAAGGGCATTGACGAAGCTCGTAAATAGTGAGCGATCAAAGAAGTCAGGAATATCATCGGCATAGAGCACAGATAGACGTTGACCCAATAGATGGCACAGATCGACCACTTCGCTTTCAGTTAGATTGCCTGAGCCTTGCTGTGCAAGCAGCGCTAGCGTCATAAAGTAACGTTCAAGGCTTTGCTCGATAGGCGTCGCGAGTACTTGTAGCTGCTGATAGCGGCTACTGTTCGTTTCAGGGGCGCTGAGGACGCCATCTTCTAATTCAACAATTAGCCCATGGTCAATCAAGTTATCTATCTTTTGATTGAGGACCGCTTGCAGGCTCTGCGCTGAATAATATAAAAACAGCTCACCTTGCAAAAACGGATACAGCTGCGAGACGATATTATCTAAGCGGCTACGCTCAATACGGCCATTACGAGCGACGAGCGCAGCTAAGAAAGAGAGTAGGATAAAGACATGCAAAATGTTGTTACGGAAGTAACTGAGCAGCGCTGCTTGCTTGCCTGCGACTTGAATGATATCTCCTAAGATATGCGGTATGCGCTCGATGAGCTTGAGCTTGATACCATAATCGATGATGTCTTGGGGACTCATATCAGTCACAACCGTATCATCGGCATAAGGCAAGGAGCGGGCAATGCCTTGATACAGAGCGATTTGTTCGCGGCATATATCTTCATCGAGCGCCGCTTTTGGCGCTGATAAGAGCACTAATGACAATAAGGAAACGGGATTGACGACTGCCGCCTTATTGATATGCTGCATAATTTTGACGCCGATGTTATCGACCATCGCACTAGCCTTGTTATCGAGCGGCGTATCTGTACGATCAGCAGGTAGACTGTCTGCTTCTACCTCGAACTTTTGCAAAAAGTCGCTCAAGTGCAGCGGCGTACCGAAGCTTAGATGCACATTACCAAAGATACGCTCGATCTTTTTGGTGGCTTTTAATAAGCCAACCACCGACTCTGACTCTTTTGGCTTGCCTTTGAGCTCACCGATATAAGTGCCGCCCTCCATAATGCGTTCGTAACCGATATAAGTCGGAATAAACACAACTGGCTTATTGGTTTTGCGCAGTTGACTGTGTACCGTCATCGCTAGCATCCCCATCTTCGGCGGCAGCAGACGACCTGAGCGCGAACGCCCGCCTTCAATGAAGTACTCAATAGGGGTGCTACGACTGATTAAGGTGTGCATATACTCGCGCAGCACCGCTGTATACAAGGCGTTACCGCGAAAGCTACGACGAATATAAAAAGCGACCGCGCCGCGTAATAACGGCCCTAATACTGGCACATCTAAGTTATCACCGGCTGCTACATAAGGAATGCTCAAGCCGCGCTTATAGATCACATAAGACAATAATAAATAATCCACATGACTACGATGACAAGGCACATAGATAATCTCGTGATCGGTGGCAAGCTCTCGTACCCGCTCAAAATGATGCACTTCCACGCCATCATAGAGCTGTGTCCACAGCCAAGTCAGAAAGCGCTCAAAGACTCTGATAATCGAGTAAGAGTAGTTATTGACCATCTCATTGGCGTAGCCGCGAGCGACATCACGCGCTTCATGTTCAGAGACGCCGGTGTCACTGGCTTCTTTTTCGATAGCATGTTTGATAGCGGGCGAATAAATCAGCTTGTCGACCAAGTTACGTCTATCGGACAAATCAGGCCCTAGCATACTCGCGCGCTGCTTATCTAAATACAGATCGAGCTGATATTGTAGGTTACGCAGTAGTTCTCGATTGGCATCAAAGGTCGCAACCAAAGCCGTGTTAGTACTAGCTGCCTGCTGGGGTTTGTTAGTCTTAGGGTTGTCCGCTTCCTCTGAATCATCATTTAACTGGTTATACACGATAGTACGTAAGTCCTGCGGCGCATGAAACTGTACAAAAGTGTCGCGGCCCATGACGCCGATATTGAACAGCTGCTTAGTGATACTAGGGTCTTCCCAGTTGTCTGTCATGAGTAGCTTAAATAAGGAGTCTTCTTTTTCAGGCGCGCGTCCCCACAGAATCGATACCGGCACTAGTCTGATATTGAGATCAGGATGCTGCAACGTGGCAGCAACCAAACGCGCTAGGCGCGGTGAGAGCTGATCGTCTGTGGCTTTTGGATGGTTCAAAAAGATAATAGCTGCGTTTTCATCGATGTCATGAGCTAAGTCTTTTACCCCAACGAGAGCTGGCGGCAGCTGATACTCACTAGTCTGCAAATCAATAAGGATACTGTTGGAGCGTGAGTAGTCTTGCAGTACATAAAAAGTCAGAGTCTGCTCATCATTAGCAAGCTTAGGCAGCTCGCCTAATAGCTTAGGTTTGACCGTGACGCCAAGTGCTTTTCCGGATAGTTTGCGGTAGATCTGGCTAATAGGCGCTTTACTGTAAGAGGTGCTCGCCAGCTTATCGTCATCAGCGTAGATATCGACGGCTTGGTCCGCGTCTTTAGCATGATGAGTAGTCGCTTTAGTAGCCACTGAGCTATCAGTAGGGGTAGCGCTCGACGCTTTTAAAAAGCGTTTTTTTAGGAAACGGGGTATCATAATTAAAATCATATCTGCAAAATGTAATACGCTTATGATGCCACAAAAGTACAAAAAGCGATATATGGCCTTCATCAATATCAGTATCTATAGCTAATAGTATTAGTCTATTAGTCATCGAAATGCTTATGCCAAGCTATGTTAATCGATACAAAAAGTGGTTAAGATAAATGGCATTCAAACGCTTCATTTTTACTCATTCTTTGGGGTAGCCGCTTATGACTCCCGCTATTAATCTAGCCAAAACACTCAAGCTCACGTATACCATACATGAATATACGCATGAAACCAGCGCAAGCTCCTACGGGCTAGAAGCCGCCGAAAAGCTAGGCGTTGCCGCCGAACGCGTCTTTAAAACCTTAGTTGTAAAGACGGACAATGGCCAATTGGCGGTAGCAGTGCTGCCAGTAAACAACACGTTAAATTTCAAAAAAATGGCTAAAGCGTTATGTTTGCATAACACTGTATCTTGCAAAAAAGTGCAAATGGCCGAGCCGCAAGAGGTGCAGCGTAGCAGTGGCTATGTGCTTGGCGGGGTCAGTCCTTTAGGACAAAAAAAGCGCCTAGCAACAGTGATTGATAGTAGTGCGCAGCAACACCCAACCATCTATGTGAGCGCTGGACGTCGCGGGCTAGAGATTGAGCTGCCGGCTAGTGAGCTGGCGGCAACCCTAAAGGCGCAGTTTGCTGATATTATCGATAACGACTGCTAACTTTTTTATACCTAGCCTTATTTATGCCTAGCCCTTTTTTATAAATGTAATACTTTAATAAGGAAAATTCTATGCCGCATCTTACTATTCAAGCCACACCTAATGTCACTATCGAGCGCCCTGAGACACTCTTAAAAACACTGAACCAAGCACTGTGGAGTAGCGGACATTTCGGCAAGCCTACCGATATTAAGGCGCGTATGCTACCTATCGATCGTTTTTTAGTTGGGGTCGAAGATGACGAGCAAGAGTATGGCTTTATTTATGCGCATCTTAAACTGATGAGTGGGCGTGATATCATAGCGCGTAATCAGCTCGCTGAGATATTGGTGATTGCTATAAATAGTGAGCTGGCAAGCGATCAGTCAGGCCGCGCGGCGCTGCAGATATGCGTTGAAGTAGAAGAGATTAGCGCAGTGTATCATAAACAAATGCTTGAATAATAAGCAATCGAGTCGCAGGTTTTATACGCTTATTATCGACCATAAAAAAAAGCGCCTAATCAATAGACGCTTTTTTACTTTTGTATGAGTAGCTGTTTTTAGACGGCAACAGGCTTAGTATTAGTCTAAAAATGCAAAGTTTTCGATGTCCATTGAAGTCATGCTCTCACTTGGTGCAACCATACCTTCAGCGTGGCCTGAGGTGCGAGGTAGCAGCTTATCAAAATAGAACTCAGCGGTTTGAATCTTCGCTTGATAGAATTCTGGTGCCTCTACGCCGCCGTTTTCTAGCTTGTCATAAGCGACAGCCGCCATACGTGCCCAGTGATAACCCATCATCACATAGCCTGAGTACATTAAGTAGTCTTCTGAAGCCGCTGAGATGATTTCACGATCTTTACGCGCCATCAGCATCAAGCGTACCGTTAAGGTGTTCCACTCAGCACATAGCTTAGTCAAAGCCCATACGAATTTACGCATGTCTTTATCAAGAGCGTGCTCACTACACCACTTCATAATGCTTGAGGTGTAGTCGCGGATGATCTTACCTTTTGACTGCAAGATAACTTTACGGCCCAGTAAGTCTAGGGCTTGAACGCCGGTAGTACCTTCGTACATAGTAGCGATACGTGCATCACGAGCGATCAGCTCCATGCCCCACTCTTTGATATAACCGTGGCCACCGTAGACCTGCTGGCCGTGCTTAGCCGCTTCAATACCCAGCTCAGTCAAGAAGCCTTTAAGAATAGGTGTATAAAAGCCTAATTTATCATCCCATTTTTCAAACTCGGCATCATCACCATTAGCCACACCTTGCGACATCTTATCCGCATAGCGAGCTGAGTGATAAATCATCGAGCGGCCGCCTTCTGCAAAGGCTTTTTGCGTCAATAGCATACGGCGCACGTCAGCGTGATGGATAATCGCATCTGCTACTTTTTCAGGATCTTTTGTGCCTGATAAGGTACGCATAGAGCGGCGCTCTTTGGCATACGGTAGCGCGTTTTGGAAAGACAATTCAGTATGTGCTAGGCCTTCGATACCTGTACCGATACGCGCCGTGTTCATAAAGGTGAACATAGCTTTTAGGCCTTTGTTCGGCTCACCGATGAGGTAACCTGTCGCGGCGTCAAAGTTTAGGACACAAGTCGCTGATGAGCTGATACCCATTTTGTGCTCGATAGAGCCACAAGTGACGCCGTTACGCTCGCCAGCTTCGCCTTCTGCGTTTGGCAAGAATTTTGGTACGATAAATAGTGAGATACCGCGTGTACCTTCAGGTGCATCCGGCAGGCGAGCAAGAACGATATGGACGATGTTGTCCGTCAAGTCATGCTCACCGCTTGAGATGAAAATCTTAGTACCGCTAATTTTATAGGTACCGTCCTCTTGCGGAATCGCTTTTGACTTAACTTGGCCCAAGTCAGTACCACACTGCGGCTCAGTTAGGCACATAGTACCTGACCAAGTACCTTCGACCAGCTTATGCAAGTAAGTTTCTTTTTGCTCATCGGTACCGTACTGCATGATAGTGTTGATACAGCCAGTCGATAGGCCTGGGTACATAGACCATGGCCAGTTAGCCGTACCGATGATCTCAGCTTTGATTAGGTTTATCGACATCGGCAAGTTCATACCGCCGTACTCTTCAGGGTATGAGATACCTTGCCAGCCGCCTTCTACAAACTGGTTGTAAGCTTCTTTGAAGCCTTTAGGCGTAGTGACGACGCCATCTTCAAAATGACAGCCTTCTTCATCAGCAGGCTGATAGATAGGAGATAGAATGTTTTCGGCAAAATCAGCCATTCCTTGCAAGATCATGTCGACCGTTTCAGGGTCCGCGTTTTCGCCATTGTCCAAGGTTTTATAGTGTGACTGATAATCAAAGACATCATTTATCAAAAACTTAATATCACGTAAAGGGGCTTTGTAAGTTAACATAGGGACTCTCTTTGACAAGTTGAGACAACAACCGATGATAGGTGATTAGATCTTCATCGGCGAGCTGACTATAGAAATTATGGTAAGGCTAATATAGGAATAAGATAAGGGTGAGTTATCTTGACTATAAAGGGGCGCTGCTATGACAATTATGATAGACCCAGTATAAAGAGTCTGTCGCCACAAATATACCATTTATAAATAATATTCATAACTAATAAATTATGATATTACTATTGGTTATGATAAAAGGTGAATGGGACACAGAAAATGACAGCTGCAGTTCAGTCAAATATAACATAGTTCTTGTCGCATCAGAGTCATGGGATAACTCAAAGGTAGAGGGTAATTTAGGGTTTCATATATGTCAGTTAAGTACAGTCGCCATGTCTACTACCGCTTGTTGCAGCGGCTATGGGTGACTATCAAGCGTTTGATTAGCGGTGAAGTTGAGCATTTGATGGCTGTCAATCAAAGCCGTCGGCCTTGGCATATGCCCCTTATCGCTGCTATCGCGATTAGCTTTCCGGTATTTGTGGGAGCGTATTTTGAGGCGCTATCTGCCGGGATTAAAGCTTCGCTTGGGGCAATGATTATTCTAAACTTGCCCTTTGGAGGAAGCTTGCCGCAGCGTATGGTGACGGTGATGGCTTGGGGTTTTGCGATGGCGTTATGCTTCGCGTTGGGGCTTATCGCCCAGCAGCTGGCTTTTATTAAGATTCCGGTATTTGCGTTAGTGGCTTTTGCTATTGTGATCTTTGGGCGCTACTACAACCAGCCGCCGCCGGCCGGACTGTTTGTGATGATGTCTACCGCTATCGCCTTATTTATCCCTGTACCTTTGACGCACATTGTCGCAGCGACTGGCCTTGTGATGCTCGGTAGCGGTTTTGCTCTTATCATGGCGCTGCTGTACTCGCTGTTTTTATTAGCGACACGCAAGCGCACTAATCTACCAGCTCAAAGCTATCAGCCGGAGACAATCAGTGAAAGTATCATGGTGGCCGGTTTTGTCAGTCTAGCTTTGTCCATCGCTTTAGTGCTCGCGATGCCTTATCCGTATTGGGCGGCGGTGAGCTGCTTTATTATTATTCAAGGTATTCATCTACGTACCATGTGGATTAAGCAGTTTCATCGTCTGCTCGGCACGCTGATAGGCATGGGAGTGGCGGCATGGATGCTGTCTTGGCAGCTGACATTGTGGCAAGTCGCTGCCGCTATCTTGGTGCTGATGCTATGTATTGAGTCGTTAGTCGATCGCCATTATGGTCTTGCAGTGGTATTTATCACGCCATTGACCGTGTTTATCGCTGAATATGGCAGTGGTCTACCGCCCTCGCAGCAGCTCTATCAAGAGGTCATCCAAGCACGAATGCTAGATACTGCGCTCGGCTGTATCATTGGCCTGATAGGCGGTATGGCGATGCAATCTGCAAAGCTGCGGGCCCCGCTACACCGCTTAGAGCGCTGGCTGTTAGCGCGTTTTGGGGTTTAGAATGTTTAAAGTGCTAAGTGCTAAGTGCTAAGTACTCTAAAACGCTTTACGCCGATGGTGGTTGCAAGTCTATTGTCGCTGCCGCAACCTCTACCGCTCGTCCGGTCCAGCGCTCAAAGCTTAGCGCTGCTTGATTGATAAGCATACCGTAACCATCCGACACTTGCGCGCCGCGCCGCGCAAAGTGCTGCAAGAACGGCAGGGCGCGCCCGTACATCATATCGTAAGCATAGTGAGTGTTCAGACTATCCGCTATCGGCAAAGTGTCCCCTGTCAGACCGATGGAGGTAGCATTGATAATCAAGTCGAACTCGCCAGTCAGCTCCGCCGTCGTACAAGTCGCAATCGCCTGCCTCTCAATCGTTTGGCTCGCGGCGCTAAGCTCAGTGACTAGTGTCTGCGCTTTACTCAAAGTGCGATTGGCAATCGTTAAGGAGGCAATACCTGCTTCGATAAGCGGCAGCACCACGCCGCGCGCCGCGCCGCCTGCGCCAATAATCGCCACACGCGCGCCATCAAGCGGCCAGCCTAAGCTTATGATGTGATTGACCAAGCCTTGACCATCGGTGTTGTCACCATAAACTGCGCCGTCTTTTATTAGTAACGTATTGACTGCGCCTGCCACGCGGGCATGTTCAGATAGCCCTCCTTGCGTCTGACAGTGACTAAAGGCGATTTGTTTAAACGGTACAGTGACGTTAGCGCCCACGCCGCCGCCATAAAAAAAAGCCTCTACTACGGCGACAAAGCTGGCTTCATTATCTGGACAATACTGGCGCTGATAGCGAATATCGATATCGGTTTGGACGGCAAAAGTCTGATGAATTTCAGGGGATTTGCTGTGGTTAATGGGGTTGCCGATAACGACAAAGTGCTGAGTCATTGCGAAAATCCTGTTAAGCGAGTTTGAAAGCGGTACTGGTTTTATTCCTAGTTTTGTTGTTACTTATATATCTACTTATATGTCTACTTTTGCATGGCTACTTTTGGGCTAAAGAAGCGTTTAGGGATGCAGTAGCGCTCAGTTATCATAAGCGATAGGTCATTCTTTGACAAACGGGCATTACCAGCGGTCAGTTGTCAGCGGTGATAAATCAACAATACCGTTAACAAAACTGTACTCGCTCGTAGTGTTATCGGTAACCTAAAGGCTAGTCAAGGCTGCAGCAGTTGGGTAAACTAGCAGCATTGAGTTTTTGGTAAAACCCTATTTAAATCAAGCCGGTCGAGGACTCGACATTCAATATTCTAGATAAGATGAGTAAATTGCCCATGCAGAAAAACAGCCTTCAACCTTTGATGGTCAGTATGCTAATGATAGCGGGTGTCTCTTTGAGCGCTTGTAATGACTCAAACCCAAGCGCAGAAAGCGAAGCTTCGGTGTCGTCAACCACCGAGGAGGTCGCGACCGAAGCGCCTACCGATTCAACAGACGCCGCCGATCTCGATGGCGCGGTCGCCAGTCAAGGAAACCCTATCAGCTATGATATGTCCAGTTGGGGCAGTACCGCGGTCGAACCAGTAACGATTGACGAGCTAGATAATATCCAGTCAACTTTTGGCTCAGTGGTCACCACCGACAAAAACAGCCTCGATTATGCCAGTAACCCGGCGACTAAGTACCGCTTTATGCAAGCTGATGAGCCGTATCTAGATATTATCGACTCGCAGAAGTATCTAGAGCTGGGCTGGTACTATGCCAATCCTACCGATACAGATAAAGAAAAAGAGCTCAGTCAGGCGCACGCCCAAAAGGCCTACACACTAGTCCGTCAGCTGATGGGTGATGAGGGTGGCCGCGTGCTCGCTGATATGCTCAACGGTCAAATCGTCAAAAATAAAACCGCAGGCGGCCAAACCATTGAGCTTGCCAAATGTGAGTTTTATAGCTGTATGATTATCTTTAATAAATCAAAAGCGCAAGCGAGTGCAGGCTAAGCGGTGAGCAGTATCGACAGTACTGACAGTCTAAAAAGTGCTGATAGGCTAGTAGAGGGCTGGTACGCGCTTTATCCGCCAGCAAATAAGGCGGCGATAGCCTCAGTAGATCCGAAACCAGTGACTATGTCTTTAGACAATCGCGGTTTGGCTTATGGCGATGGTTTTTTTACTACTATGGCGGTGCGCGATGGTCAGGTGCTGTGGGCGGACTATCATTGGCAGCGGCTAGCGAGTCATGCCGTAGCCCTGCAGCTTGATATTGCGACGCCACACTTAGTCTCTAGCCTAAAAGCTTACGCGCAGCAGCTACAGCAAGGGGTGATGAAAGTCATCGTCACTCGCGCGACCCAATCGCTACGTGGTTATAGCTTTGCTGCGGATGCAGCGGGCAATGCTTGCGAGATTTGGCTCAAGCTTATGCCTAGCGAGGGGCAAAGTGCGACTGATCAAAGCGCCACTCATAAAACAGCTGGCTCTCACGATACCTTAGATACCTTACTGCTGCCAAATGGTGCTCCTGTTATTCAGCAAGCGCCGCGCCGCGCCGTTTGTCTGACTTCACAAATCGCTGTACTGCCGCCTACTTTGGCAGGACTAAAATCGTTAAATCGTCTCGATAATGTGCTGGCCAGTGGCGAGCTTGAGCAGATTAAGGCGAGAAGCCCTAATGCCGAAATAGGTGAGGGCTTGTTACGTGATATGAGCGGGCAGTGGGTCGAGGGTGTAATGAGCAATGTCTTCTATCAGTTATCTGGCTCTCATACTACGAGCAGTGGTCAGCAAGAGGATGTTAACAAGGATAGAAACTATCTCACTGATGGCCAATGGTACACGCCGCCGATGACGCGATCGGGCGTGGCTGGGGTCATGCGCCAAGTGCTTATTGATAGTTTAGCTGAGACTCAAAACCCGGTGATTATGAGGTCAGTTGGTGATAATGACTTGCTACAAATTAGCCAAATGTTCTTTTGTAATGCGGTGCGCGGTGTCATGCCTGTATCGAAGCTTACTTTGCTATCGGGGCAGGTGGTTGAGTTTGGTTAAACTCTCTTCAGATGTCAGTTTTATTCAACAATCTATAAAAATGCTTTTTGAAAAACTCTTTTCTACCATCCTCTTGTAAATCCTCATACCGCGCCTGACTCAGTTTTAGATAGTCGAACTCCTGCTCAATACCAATAAAACGTCTCTCCAAAACGTGACCAGCAATACCTGTCGTTGAAGAGCCTGCGAATGGATCAAGTATTAGCGCATCTTTTTTAGTAGATGCCAAGATAATCTGTGCCAGTAATGCAAGCGGTTTTTGTGTAGGATGTTTGCCACATGATTTCTCCCACTTAGCTATGGCAGGTAAGCGCCATACATCTTTCATTTGCTTGTCATTATTTAAGCGTTTCATTAAGTCATAATCGAAATAATGCGGTACCTTTGGATATTTACGTGCCCAAATGATAAATTCGGTTGAATGAGTGAAAAACCGACAAGAAAAATTGGGCGGCGGATTGGTCTTTTCCCATGTAATAACGTTCAGTATCTTAAAACCTAGCTGCGGCAAGATACGTCCTAAAGTAAATATATTATGATGCGTACCACTGACCCAAATCGTAGCGTTATCTGCCATTTTACCTCGAACAGCAGATAGCCATTCATAGGTAAAAACATAGGCGTCATTATCACTAATAAGCTTGTCCCAATCGCCTTTATTGACCGATTGAATTTTGCCGTTCTTTACGGTTTGCCCACCATTGGATAAAAAATAAGGCGGATCAGCGAAAACCATATCTACATCATTTTCTATCTGAGGAATAACGGTCAAGCAATCCCCTTCAAGTAAACTAAAATCTGAATTACTACTTATAAAAAATGAACGACTTTCCATGTCTATTCCAGCATATCAGCTAAAAAGTGAAGGAGTTTAGGTAAATCAAACTCACCCTCTGCAAACCCATACTGCTCGCAATCATCTGGAATAACAACAGTTTGGCCAATAAATCTCTTATCATTGCTAATGATACGAAGCATATTTACTAACTCGTCTCTTACTATCAGAGGCTGTGTATCATCTAATGTTCCCTTAGCCGACGAAGAGATAGAGTCAATGTTTATAGTAAGATTCTCAATACTAATCATAGCTAAATCCTTTAAATAACTTATAAGAAGTAATTCGCAAATGACACTTATTGTGTGTAGTTAAAGGATACCTAACTCTTGAAAATAACGCAAATGAAAAAACTAATCTTAGCAAGCTTTGGCAAACGTATTCGCACACTGCGTAAAGCTCGTAATCTCAGTCAAGAGCAGCTGGCTGAGTTAACAGGCTTTCATCGTAATTATATTGGTATGATAGAACGAGGTGAACGTAATCCCGCACTAGTCAATATTGAAATTTTTGCTGATGTATTTGAAGTAAGTATATCTGAGCTATTCAACGATAATGTATTTATAAAAGAGGTCGATAATGGCGAAGAAAAATAAATTGGTGATGCCTTTTTTAAAGTGGGTTGGCGGAAAGCGTCAGCTTATGACTGATATAGAACCTTTACTACCTAAACGTATCTCAACTTACTATGAGCCGTTTGTTGGTGGAGGTGCTGTATTTTTACACACACAACCAAAGAAGGCAGTTATAAACGATTATAACTCTGAGCTTATCAATGTGTATGAAACTATAAGAGATGATGTTGATGCACTTATTGAACATCTAGCTACTCACGTAAATGAGTCTGAATATTTCTATCAAATTAGAGCACTGGACAGACAAGATTTCTTTGACGAACTATCGAAAGTAGAGCGTGCTTCACGTGTAATTTATCTAAATAAAACCTGTTTTAATGGTCTTTATAGAGTGAACGGCTCAGGTGAATTTAATACACCTTTTGGACGCTATAAGAGTCCTAATATTATTAATGAAACTGTATTGCGGGCTGTAAGTCACTATCTACAAAAAAATGATATCAAGCTACTTAGTGGAGATTACCAAGACGCTCTGAAAAATATACGTAAAGGTTCATTTGTTTATTTTGATCCACCGTATGATCCTATTTCTAAAAGCTCAAACTTCACAGGTTATGTTCAAGGTGGATTCGGCAACGATGAACAAATTAGACTCAGAGACACTTGTATGAAACTAAATGAGAAAGGAATTAAGTTTCTTCTATCTAATTCTGCAACTGCGTTTATGAAAGAGCTTTACCAAGATTTTGAAGTTATAGAGGTGGGAGCTAGTCGTCATATAAATTCTGTAGGAAGTAAGCGAGGTGAAGTAAAAGAGATTTTGGTAAGAAACTATGAGTAAAACCAAAAGCAAAAATGATATTGCTTGGGAAAAAATATTTGAAGATTACTCAATATTGGATAGTCTAAAAGGTAGCGACTCCTTTAATATTACAGCTTCACAAATAAACGAATATCGTGAAGCTAGATTAATGACGAAATTCGATTTTCAAGCCCAGTTACCTGAGATTTTTAAGAATAATAATTTAGCCATTTTACCTATTACTAGAGGTAGCTATATCATAGGTAAGTTCAATTTATTTACAAAAATAAAAAACTCAAAGAAAATAAAAACAATTGGTGCTAAAAAACCTGATCATATTGAGTCTATAGATATTGAAAATATAAGTAGCGAAACTACGGCGCTTCTCTGTGCAAATATCTGTGAGATATTGACTTCTTTTTTTGAAGAAGAGAGTATAACTCACGTCATAGGTGGCAGGATGGGTTCTGGAGATTTTAATTTTGAGGTTTCTAATGTCAAAATTGAGGTTTCGAAATCTCAAATTGAAATTGATGGTGGTTTCGAGTCTGATACATCAATTTATCTAATTGAAGTAAAGAATTTAATACATGATGACTTCTTGATTAGACAGATTTACTATCCTTATAGAGTTTGGACTAAAAAGCTAGAAGAGAGAGGTATAAATAAGAAAGTACGCAATATATTTTTGACTTATTATGATGGGGTTTTTTATTTGAGAGAGTATGTCTTTAGAGATATTAATAAGCCAGACTCTATAGAAATGATAAAAGAAGGGAAGTATAGTATTGTGAAAGACTCTTTGAGCCTAGCGCGACTGAAAGAAATAGTTGATAATGCAATATTCGTAGAGGAGCCAAATGTGCCTTTTCCTCAATCTAACGACATAGATAAAACTATAAATCTTTGCGAACTTCTTTTCTACAAAAATACTAAAATGTCTAAAGAGGAAATAGCGAAAGAATTCCGTTTCGTACCAAGACAAGCTGACTATTATGGTAACAGCGCACTGTACTTCAATCTCGTCAACTATAGCGAAGATAAAAGATATAATCTTACCGAATTAGGCGAAAAAATATTTAGTAAACCAATTGAGCAGCGACAATTCGAGCTTGTAAGTTTAATCATGAAGTACGAACCATTTAATATCGTGATGAAAAGCTATTTAACTAATGGTGTTTGTCCAACAGTAGAGGAAGTTAAATCTCTAATAAGGGACTGCAAACTGCATGGTGTCGGTAAAGATAAAACAACGTTTGGTCGAAGATGTTCCACTGTTATTACTTGGACTAATTGGATATTAGATAGAGTAGAGGTCTAAAAACCTAAATACCATTGAAAAGCTTACGGTTCAATGCTAAATTCTAGCAAACTTCTGCCCTTTGAGTTGCCATGAGCACGCCGACCCCCGAAAACCCTGATAACAAGCCTAATGATAGCGCGGCTACTGAGTCAAATGCTAAGAGAGTCGACTCGTCACCCGTAGAGCCAACCGCTGAGCGTGACGCCACTGATGACCTAGACAAAGCGCCCGCGACCGATGTGTCGCTGATTAGTGGTGGCAGCAAACCGCGGCGCTACAAAAAAGATAATCCATCGTTTTTTATGCAGCGCGGCTATCAGATATTGTTAGTGCTCGGGCTGATTGCCGCTTTCTTGCTAGTGATGGTCTATCAGACGCTATTTGGCCGTATCACGCAGCCGGCACAAAAAGTCACTATCGAGCAGGGCGATACTTATTATGGCTTGCTACCGCAGTGGCAAAAAGAGATTCCACTGTTTTCTGCCAGTATTGCCAAGTTATATATCAAGTCGCAAGTCGATGCACCGCTGCACGCCGGGATTTATCCGTTACCTGAGAACCCAACGATTGCAGAAGCCCTGCATATATTTGGTCAAGGCGCAAAAGTGGCGATGGTCAAAGTGCAAGTGATCGAAGGCAAGACTGCAAGCGATCTGTATCAGAACTTGCGTGACAATGAAGGTATCGTCAAAGAAGTGCTAGTTGAGGGTGCAGATAATGCCAGTATTGCCAAAGCGCTAGATTTGGCCGGAATACTGCCCGAGTCCGTGACCACGAGCGACGACCCTATCGTCAATCATAATCTTGAAGGCTGGTTTACCCCAGATACTTATTATTATGGGGAAGGCGCAACCGACACCCAAGTGTTGACTGATTTGTATAAGCGCCAGCAGCAGGCATTGACTGAGGCGTGGGAGAACCGCGCGCCAGATCTGCCTTATGAGAGCCCTTATCAAGCACTGATTATGGCCTCTATCATCGAAAAAGAAACCAGCATAGCCGATGAGCGCCCGCTAGTATCCGCGGTGTTCAATAATCGCCTAAAACAAAGCATGCGCCTGCAAACAGACCCAACGATCATCTATGGTATGGGCGATCGCTATGATGGTAATATCCGCCGTAAAGATATCGATGAAAAGACGAGCTATAACACCTATCAAATCGACGGCTTACCGCCAACGCCAATCTCCTTACCGTCGCCAGCCTCTATCGAAGCGACTTTGCATCCGGCAGATAGCGAAGCCTTGTACTTTGTGGCGACGGGCAATGGCGGTCATAAATTCACCAATAGCTTAAGAGAGCACAATAACGCGGTGCAAGAGTACCTCAAAGTGATGCGCGAGAAGAAATCACAAACCCCGCCTGGCGAGTAATAATATCGCTCAATCAAGCTCAAATAAGCATAAAGATTGGCTTAGGATGATTTAAGGAATAATGTGACAACAACAGTAGGTCGGTTTATTAGTTTTGAAGGTACAGAAGGCGTTGGTAAGACGACCGCTATCGAAGGCTTATGCCAACGTTTGCAGGCAGCGGGTATCGACTACGTACGTACTCGTGAGCCGGGCGGTAGTCCATTCGCTGAGCGTCTACGCGCCATCTTGCTCGATCCGGCGACTGATATCAATGACGATACCGAGCTACTACTCCTCTTTGCCGCGCGCGCGGATCATCTGCAGCAAGTTATCCTGCCTACACTGCAGCGCGGCGCTTGGGTGATTTGTGATCGCTTCACCGACTCAACCATCGCCTATCAAGGCTATGGCCGCGCCGATGGCGATCAGCGAGTATTAGCAAAAATCGACAGTCTAATCACTCAGTTTATCTCGCCACTGCCAGAGCTGACGCTATGGCTGGATCTACCGGTGCTAGAAGGTATGGCCCGCGCTGGTAAACGTAGCAAGGCTGATCGCTTCGAGCAGCAGGCTACGGCGTTTTTTACCCGCGTTCATCATGGCTTTAGTATGCTGGCTATGCAGCACCCTGAGCGCATTGAGCGTATCGATGCCAGCGGCAGCAGCGATGAAGTGGGCGGGCGTATTTGGCAAACCGTGCAGGCGCGCTTTGATTTAGGCTAATCGCTTTTGCTAGGGTTTTCTTAACCAAGGACTCAATAAAAACGCCAACTCAAATCAAGGAGTTGGCGTTTTTTTATGCAAGCTTATAACGATCACTTGTCCTGATAAATAACAGGGTTAAGCACCAGTTATTTATCAGTACTGTTTTTAGCAGGACTGTTTTTAGCAGGATTATTGTTAGCAGAACTATTGCTATCTGTACTACCCGGCAGACGGTTAGGGTCGAGCGAGCCTGACTTGGTCTTGGGTGCTTCCCCGCTGACGTTAGTGCCAGTGTCAGTCTTAGTCGTCGCTTTGGCGTTATTTGACTTTACGCCTTTGTTTACTGTTGCTTCTACAGCTGGGGTAGCCGGTTTTGCGGTGGTTTTATCAGCAGCAGTGATTTTATCAGGAGTATTACCCGCCTTAGCGGCTTTACTCTCATTGACTTGAGAGCTGTTGTTTTCAGTGTCGCTGGCAGTTTTAGTACCAGCGTTGTCAGCGCTATCTTCCTTACCAGTAGCCGTGCTCGCTTCCTTATCAGCCGCTTGTGCTTCAGTATCGGCGGTTCCGTCTGCTACTAGCTCTTTTTCTTTGCGTTTTTCAGGCGCTTTATAGCGGGCCTCAAAGTCTGCATCGGCTGCAGCACGCGCTTGTTCTTGCTTAGCTGTAACGTCTACTGGCTTTGGCTTGATGCCATCATCGACGACTAAGGCGATAAGCTTACGATCGCGCGGCACACTACCATCGAACTTATCAGTGATGACGTGTAGCTTACCTTCTTTATCGATCGTGTAGAGCGGTACAAACTGCTTGTTATCGGCCTTATACTGCTCATAAGTATAACTGTCGGTGATATTTGTGATCTTAATCTTGGCTTTTTTGGAGAGCATGCTCGCTAATTTGGTATAAGTGACGTCTTTGCCAAATAGCCACTGCGAGCTGAAGTTAGACTGTTTGTCATCGCGCTCACTTTTGACTTTCTCTTCACTGAACTTGAGACGATACAGCTTACGCTCACCGAATTCGTGGCGATAATGAATCTCAGACAAAGTATTCATCTCTTTATCCATACTCATGGCAAACAGACGACCGATACCGATGAGATCAAGATGATGATCGGCGTGATCGGAGATAGGGTTACCAAAATAAGTTCGCAGCCCGCTCATACGTGCTTTGGCAATATTGGTATAGTTGTTATGAGCGACGATGACATCGAAGCCTTGCTCTTTTAAAGATGTCGCCACTAACAGCGCAATAGGGTTGGAACCGACGATCAAGATACCGTTAGTTTCAGGCTCACGCACGCCCAATAAGTTACCGACGAATTTGGCTCCTAAGCCTTGAATCATCACCGTACCGATAATCACCATAAAGACTAAGGGCACTAATAGCTCAACGCCTTGAATATCATACTCTTGTAGACGAATAGCAAACAGTGAGGATATAGCTGCGGCGACAATACCACGCGGGCCAATCCAACTGATCATCAGCTTTTCATTGGTCTTTAGGTTAGAGCCAATAGCAGAAGCCCAAACCGACAGCGGACGCGCCACTAGCATCACAATCGCTAATAATACTAATCCTGCAAAACCGACACTGAGCAGGCTTGAGAGCTCAACCCGCGCGGCAAGGATAATAAATAGCACAGAAATCAGTAGTACCGTCAGCGACTCATTGAACTCTAGAATGGTATCGCGTGGGAATTTAGGCCAGTTAGCCAGTGCCACGCCTAGTACCGTCACAGTCAACAGCCCAGACTCATGCTCTAGATGGTTTGAGACCGAAAACAGCACCAACACAAAGGCTAAGGTAAAAACATTACGTAAAAACTCAGGTATCATGTGGCGGCGCATCAAAAAGGCGAGTACCCAAGCCCCTATGAGTCCTAAAGCAGTCGCTAGTACCACAATCTTGGCAAATAAAAGAATGCTGTTGGCTTGTCCGCCTGAGATGATATATTCATAAACCAAAACGACGGCAATAGCGCCGATAGGGTCAATGATGATACCTTCCCACTTGAGAATGTTGGAGATGGTCTTATTAGGACGGACGCTGCGCAGTAGCGGCATAATCACTGTCGGCCCAGTGACACAAACGAGTGCACCGAACAGTAGCGCAATCAGCGGATCGACATCGAATAACAGATAAGTTGAGAGCGCAACGATGGCGATAGTAATGAGCACGCCAACAGACACTAGCATCTGTACGACCGTACCATGCTGCTTGATCTCATCAAACTCTAAGGTCAAAGAGCCCTCAAAGAGAATGATCGCCACCCCTAAAGAGATAAAGGGGAACATCAGCTCACCTAGCACCAAATCAGGATCGAAAATACCAAGAATAGGTCCAACGATAATGCCAATTAATAATAAAAACAAAATGGACGGCTGCTTTAAATACCAAGCTAGCCATTGGGCGGCAATGCCGGCGCCAACTACGCCAGATAGTAATAGGGCGGTATCCATAAATTAATCCTTTTTATAAACCTGTCACACATCACAGATTAGCGTCGGTTTAATACTGCCATAAAACGCTAATGAGGTTTTATTTTAAAGTTAAATTTTAGCCTGACCACAATCAACACGCCCTAGTCATAAAATACAATAATAATGAGTACAAACTCTAGCACAGGGGGACACTAAAATAACGGCAGAAATAATGGGTTAACCAATACGAATCATTTGACACTAGCTATTATAGAAAACTAAAAAGCCGTTGTAGACCTTTTCAATGTAAGGCTTGTCATCAAGGGCATACAGTAGGGCATCTATGTTAATAAAGTACATTTACGCTTTTAATAAAGTACATCTACGCTCATAATAAATATAAAAAGATGAAAGCTTACTTTTGTTTACCATAAATAGTAATCGGTTTATCATAATAGCATGATTTTATTTTTGTTGTATCAGCACCCGACCAAGCGGATAGTCATTCTTTAGTCATAAGAGCGTTAATGGCCAAGGCGTCGGCGACAATGACTCAGCAAGACCCTGACAAACAACACTCAAACGACAATTAAATGACAATCAGACGACACTATGATTCAGGTAAAAATTACCTCATACTAGGGCGTGTTGAACATTCGACCATGGCACTGACAGAGACTATTTTTTAGGCGATTTGCAGATAAAAATGGTAAGTTTAGTCGTTCTAAGCGTCTATTTTTATCAATGAAGCGGCAAAAAATAGTCCTGTCCCTGTTGTTGTCGTGAGGGCTGATGCTAAAATCGCCCTAGTCGTTGTGAAAATCTAGCCAATGCAATAAGCATTACCTGCAATTTTAACGACGACTAGAACTATTTTAGCGATCAGCAGTGCGCATTTGTGAATGTTCAACACGCCCTAATAGACGTTTTTATACGATAAGTTGATATCAAACACAAAAACCGCAAATAATAATACGAAGTTAGCACAAGGGGAAGAATATGCAGGAGAAAATGGCCAATTATAACCTCAAGTCTTGGTGGCAGCGCAGCTTATTAGCTGTCGCGATAGGAGTCAGCGCCGCTACTATGAGTCCTTTAATGGTTACTCCTGCCCAAGCTGTGGTCGCTAGTACGGACTTCTCAGATTTAGTACAGCAAGTGACGCCAGGGGTGGCTCGGGTCAACGTAACGACTAATATTAGTGACGAGGAGCTGGCTCAAGCGCAGACAGCAGAGCTGCTACGTCAGTTCTTTGGTGATCGCCTGCGTCTGCCAGACCGGCCAGCCACGCCCGCTATCGAAAACGCTTATGGCACCGGATTTTTTGTCACTAAAGATGGGTACATGCTGACCAACCATCACGTTGTTGAAGGTGCTGATAAGATCACTGTGACGCTCAATGATCGCACTGAGTTAGATGCGGTGCTCGTAGGTAGTGATGAGCGCTCAGATGTTGCTGTCTTAAAGGTTAAGGGCAGTCAGTTTCCGGCTTTGAGCATTGGCGACTCCAATCTGCTAAAAGTAGGGGAGCCGGTACTTGCAATAGGCTCGCCTTTTGGCTTTGATTATTCTGCTTCAGCCGGCATCGTAAGTGCTAAGTCGCGCAGCTTTTCACGAGAGACAAGCGTGCCATTTATTCAGACGGATGTCGCGCTCAACCCTGGTAATTCCGGCGGCCCGCTCTTCAATAAACGCGGCGAGGTCATCGGTATCAACTCACGTATCTTTAGTGGTACTGGCGGCTACATGGGGCTATCGTTCTCTATTCCGATGAATGCGGCGATGGATATCTATGAGCAGCTCAAAACCAATGGTGAGGTGACGCGCGCTTACTTAGGTATTTATCCGCAAGATATCGATCGCAACTTAGCAGAGGTCTATCGGTTATCGCGGCCACAAGGGGCGTTATTGACGCGAGTATCGCCAGACTCGCCAGCGCAACGAGCCGGACTCAAAACGGGCGATATTATCTTGCAGTATAATAAGAAGCCCATTATACGCGCTGATGATTTGCTAAACTTACTGAACCGCGCGCGCCCAGACGATCCTTTCCAAGTCCAAATCCAGCGTGAAGGTAAGCGCCTGATGTTGACCGGCAAGCTCAGCCGAGCGCCGGGTGATGTACAAGCGCAAAGCCGCGATAAGCAGAACAATGAAGTACAGCTCGGTCTGCGTCTACGCGACTTGACCACCGATGAGCAAGCACAGCTTGACTCAGACAGTCAGGTTGGTGTGTTAGTGACCGCCGTTGATCCTACCGGTTTGGCGGCGCGCTCTGGCATTATGGCAGGCGACATCGTCACTAATCTCCACCAAAAGCCGATTAAGACGGTGACTGATTTTACTAGCGCTATCTCCTCACTACCTAAGCAAGGCGTCGTGACTATTGAGGTTGTACGCCAAGGCATTCCCGCTATTATCGGTCTACGTATAGAATAGGGCTTGTTTGTCACTGTTAGAGGCTCTTATAATGACAGCTTTTATAAGAGAAGCGCGTCATTTTAGTAAGGCTTACAAGCGAAGCTGGCTACAATGAACAGCTAGAATTGACAACTAGTCTCGCAAGTAAAATATGCTACACTATCGGGCATTTAGTTATACGTGCAGCTATCAATAGCTATCAATCACAAATACGTTCAAACGATAACATTGGCTTCATATAAAAATGCTAATGTTACCGCAAAAAAACAGTAAGGCATGGTTATGAGTACAGCATACGACGATATCAAAACCCAATTACAAGGCTCTATGGTAGCCTTAGTCACGCCTATGCATCCTGATGGTAAGGTCGATTATAAGCGTCTCGCAGATCTCATAGATTGGCAAATCGAGCAAGGCACGCATTGCTTGGTAGCAGTAGGGACAACTGGCGAGTCGGCCACTCTATCCGTACCTGAGCATAGCGAAGTGATTCGCTTCTTCGTCAAGCATGTCGATGGCCGTGTTCCTGTGATTGCAGGTACTGGCGCTAACAGTACCGATGAAGCTATCAAGCTGACTCAAGAAGCCTCTGACGCCGGCGCTGACTGTGCGTTACTTGTCGCGCCTTACTATAATAAGCCGCCTCAAGAGGGTCTGTATCAGCACTATAAAGCTATCGCTGCCGCAGTCGATATGCCGCAAATGCTCTACAATGTACCAGGGCGCACTGTTGTCGATATTAGTCAAGAGACCGTTGAGCGCTTAGCCGACATTGATAACATCGTCGCTATCAAAGACGCAACAGGCTCAGTTGGACGCGGTGAAGCGCTGATAAAAGCTGTCGGCGATAGATTAGTGGTCTTGTCTGGTGATGATGGTACTGCGCTTGATCTTATGAAAGTCGGCGCTAAAGGTAATATCTCAGTCACTGCCAATGTGGCACCAAAAGCGATGAGCGAGACTTTTGCCGCCGCCTTACGTGGTGATTTTACCGCTGCCAAAGCCGCTCATGACGTCATCGAACATCTGCACCGTGATTTATTCATTGAGTCCAGCCCTATCCCTGCCAAATACGCGCTACATAAAATGGGTATGATCGATAAAGGGATTCGTTTGCCACTCGTTTGGCTCGCTGAGTCGCATCATGCGACTATCGATAAAGCCTTGGTAAAAGCAAACTTAATCTAGTATTTACGCATCAGCTTGTGCAACAGTACAAACGCGTATTTAATGCTAGACACGCAGTCAATATCTAAGCGTAATCACCAATGAGCGCTAATGCTTAAGACAACACAGAGACACTATGATGAAAACATCATTACATATCCCAAAATCACACCTCTCTAAAATCACTCCGGCTCTGCTGACGGCTCTGTTAGGAAGTACTTTAGTGCTGAGCGGTTGCCAGTCGCTAAAAGAGTTTGTGGGAAAACGCGACAATGGTAGCTTGGACTATCAGCAAAGCCAAAAACTTGCGCCGCTACAATTGCCTGCCGATGCACAAACAGCGCCATTTGTACCGCTATATCCAACGCCAAATGCTGGGGTTAATACGCTCAATTTAGAAAACGAAGCGGGCAAGCAGTACCAATTACCAAAACCTCAGCGCACTGTGGCGACTACTGCAGCTACTGAGTAGATTATTTTTCATTCTATTATTTTTCACTCTAATAGTGTCTACATAGTCTGTTCAAAACCATAAACGCACGAAACGTTGTGTGTGCTGTTGCTATATCCCTTTGCCGGACGGCTAGCGTTCGGTGTTCAGGGCTTAGGGGTTATCATCAGCATGCTAGCTCTAGCTGTACTGATGCTTTTACATTGAACCGGCTATCACTCTTTTAGATATCTTATATAAGTTTGCAAGAACAGGACTCTTATCATGCAAAAACAACAACTTTTATACAAAGGTAAAGCCAAATCAGTCTATGAGACTGAAGATAACGATCTGCTCATCTTGCACTTTCGTGATGATACCTCAGCGTTAGATGGTAAGCGTATTGAGCAATTAGCGCGTAAAGGTGAGGTGAATAACCGCTTTAACAGCTTTATTATGCAAAAACTCAGCGAAGCGGGGATTGAGACCCATTTTGAGCAGCAGTTGTCTAGCGATGAGGTGCTCGTCAAACGTATGGATATGCTGCCCGTTGAATGTGTGGTACGTAACTATGCTGCCGGCAGTCTAGTGCGCCGTTTGGGATTAGAAGAAGGCCAAGAGTTGACGCCGCCGACCTTTGAGCTGTTTTATAAAGATGATGCGCTAGGCGATCCGATGGTGAATGAGTCGCTAGCCATCACTTTGAACTGGGCCACTGAGGATCAGCTCGCCAAAATGAAAGCTTTAAGCTATCAGGTCAACGACGTACTAAAAGCGCTATTTGATCAAGGTGATTTGATCTTAGTCGACTTTAAATTAGAGTTTGGCGTCTTTCATGACCGTATTGTTTTAGGTGATGAGTTCTCACCTGATGGCTGCCGCATTTGGGATAAAACCACTAAGAAAAAGCTCGATAAAGACCGCTTCCGTCAATCGCTTGGCGATGTGATTGAAGGCTACGAGGAAGTGGCAAAGCGTATTGGTGTACCTTTAGACTAATGCCAATACTGAGCTTTAAATACTGCGGTTAAATACTGATATCACAATAAAAACTGAGCTTATAAGCTCAGTTTTTTTATGCAAAATTTTACTTAATTGTGCTCAAACTGTGACCGTTACAGTTCGCGATATTGCTTATAATAAGAGCTATTATTTGATGCGGATAAAAGCCTATAGTCTATTAAAGATAAAACTGTCATCAATTCAAATGCGCTACTGGTATACATTTTTCTTGCGTGCTGCTATCACAGAGGCTGCGGAAAATTCACCCCAGTAGCGCTATAACACTTTTAAATTGAGTTTACTATATCATGTCCAAAGCGAAGACAAACTCGATTATCCTAGAGCCTTCTTGGTTTGCTCGGCCAACTTGCGTAGTGGCAGCGGACTTGATTGGCAAAGTCTTATGCCGACGCATAACTGACACAGATAGCGTACCAAAAGTACTGCGCGTGCGCATTACTGAAACCGAAGCATATATAGGAGAGCAAGACGGCTCAGTTGCTGCGCACTTAGCGAAAGGCAAGAAAGGCAATTCGCTAGCCGATATTATGTACGCTGAGGGCGGGGTCTTCTACACTTATCTGACTTATGGAGTGCATCTGATGCTTAATTTAGTCAGCGGTACGGCTGAGTCCCCAGATTCGGTGCTGATAAGAGCTGGGTTTTTGGCTGAAGATAGCGAGCGTCTGCTTGAAGAGCAAAATTTAAGTTCTGATAAGCAGCTCACTCATATCAAACAGTTCGCAGGCCCAGGCAAATTGACAAAGCGCTTGCAAATTGACCGTGCGTTATACGGCTCCTCGATTGCGCCTGAGTCTGGCGTTTGGATTGAGGATGATGGCTGTTTGCCGCCTGTATCGCTACGACCGCGTATCGGCATCGATTACGCAGGCGAGGCGGCAGACTGGCTACTACGCTATGTATGGACGGCTCATCCGTCACTGTCAAAGAAGTAAACTATTTAAATAAAAGCCATTAAAAAAGACCATGTAAACTAAGGATACATCATGTATAAATTGACCGTTTTTATTCCAGAGGAAGTGCTAGAGAAGGTTAAAGCGGCGCTATTCGCTGCTGGAGCTGGCACTATTGGCAATTACGAGCAGTGCTGCTGGCAAGTCAAAGGAGAGGGGCAATTTATGCCAATGGCAGGTAGTAATCCGCATCTTGGTAGTCAAGATAAGCTTGAGAAAGTCGCTGAATGGCGTGTTGAGATGGTGGTTAAGACGTCAATGATAGCAGAGGTGATTGAAGCCTTAAAGCAAGCGCATCCTTATGAAACTCCTGCTTATGACGTGCTAGAAGTGTTGGATTTTTGACGATTAAAGGAGCTCGGTAGGTATAAAAAAAGGGTCAAATAGCAGCTAAAAGCTTATCTGACCCTCAGCATCAAGACTGTATGGCATAACAGCGATGCAAAAGCGTATCACTCTATCTATTATTTATCTTGTACTTATTTAGCTTGTACTTAGCTTGCTGATCAGTCTTTTTCTATCTTAATGACATTTAGATTTGGATAGCTCAGCAGAATCTCATACTCTTGCGAGCCTTTTTTGGCCTCAATTTCAAACACGCCGCGATTGTTTCGCTCATCGAGTTCGATATCTTTGACACGGTACCCCATAGCGCTCACCTTTTTGATAGCGCGCTGCCTAACCGCTGAATAGCGACTTTCTTGTTTTATTCTATCTTCGACATCATCATAGCGCTTATTTTTTTTGTACTTCTTATTACCTTTTTTATGGTCGTTATCTCGCCAGACTTGCTCCCATTGCTTTTTATTTGAATTGAGCAGTTTTAAATTGGGATAAGAGTAAGTAAGCTCGTAAGCCTGATTATTCTTTTTTGTATAGGCTTTAATCACTTGCTTACCGCGATAAGTATCGGGTCTGATATCCATTAACTGATAGCCTTGGCGGCGTAAGTCTTTACGTAGCTGTTGTCTGGCACGATTATAGTTGGCGTTTTTATAGCCATCATTGGCCTGATATATCGGCTGATTACCGTAGCCTGGACTGGCAACCGTACAACCAGCTGACATGCCAAACAGCGTTAAGATAAGACTTGCTGAGAGTAGATTTTTAAATGGGAGAGTAGGGGGTGTTTTCATATTTCTGGCTCCTGATCCTAGTAGCGACTTGTTCCTTATCGCTTAATAAATAGCTTTGAAACATTTTCTTACACCTTATAGTAGTTCATAAAAATTGATAATAAATGTCTTGTAAGTTATCAAGTTGTAAACAAACCAACAGCTTCAGTAATGAATACGAGTATTCAGTGATAACCGTATTGCCAAAACCCCTTTTTTCCTCAAAACTACTCAAAAACAAGCCTAATCATCAGGTGAATAATACTAACGGGACGGTGTAGGGAGTCTTAGCTATGCTATTTAAGCTCATTTTATATTCAGGCTTTGCCGGAGCAACAGTGTTCATTGGCGGACTATTGGCCAATTTGTTTAACTATCATGTCAAAGATAGTCCTGTTAAATACGAGATTACTCATACCTTAATGTCGTTTGGCGCGGGCATTATATTGTCGGCATTAGCGCTAGTATTAGTGCCAAAGGGCATGGAGGAGCTGAGCGTCTGGGGCGTGACAGGCTCATTCTTACTAGGTGCGATAGTGTTTATGGCTATTGACTATCAACTAGCAAAGTCTGGCGGACAGCAAGCGACGCTACTAGCGATGCTAATGGACTTTATCCCTGAATCGATCGCCCTCGGGGCAGTATTTGCTATTGAGCCACAAATGGCTGCGTTATTAGCGGTGTTTATCGGCCTACAAAACTTACCTGAATCTTTTAATTCATTTCGTGATTTGGTTCAAAGCGGTTTTAGTGTCAAAAAGACCTTGGCTATTTTCTTTGTACTGAGCTTCTTTGGCATACTATCAGCACTAGCCGGGCACTTTTTATTAAGTGCGCATCCTGACTTAACCGCTCATCTAATGACCTTTGCTAGTGGCGGTATCTTATATCTGCTGATTCAGGACATCATTCCTGAGAGCAAACTTGCCAAAAACTATCTGACGCCGCTTGGAGCCACATTAGGATTTTTAGTAGGAATATTAGGTGAAATGCTGCTCTGATAATACGGCTTTGATGAGGTAACTCGCTGTCTTTATTAAATATTAGATTTTGTCTTGTAAGCATATGCTTACAAGCATTGACGCTAACACCTCTTAACAGTTCGATTACATTTTGGCACTATAGTCACACGGCATCAGGGAATGTGACTCAAGGATTGAGTTAACCGTATTATGGATAATATTTCAGTGATCTACGTCAGGACGACAAAGATTAGTGAAGTAAGGATGCATAACCTGTGCTGATGGTAGCGATACCAGTAGCTAGTTGTATTTAGAGCAGGATGCTCTACTATTGCACTATACTTGATGTACTGCAAGGATGCAGTGGAATGAGTCGTGATAGTTAACAAGGATTGTTAAAGATAAAACCGCATAACAATGATTGTTATGCGGTTTTATAGTTTTTAGTTTATCGTTTCTAATTTATCGTTTTTAAGCTGCAGTTTTTCAGCTATATTTTCTAAGTAATTATTTCTAATTTTTGTCTTTAAATAATAGCTTTTAAGTTATTGTCTCTCAATTATTATTGCTAATTCTCTACTCTTGAGCTGCATGTAATCGCTAGTCAAAAGTTATCTACGAATAGACCTCTTGCAAAAGTAGCAGAGGGAATTAAAATAAGAAGAACATTCATCGTTGTCTAAGAACCATGCCAAAC
>NZ_JBEOPC010000022.1:0-55758 GCF_040309765.1 Psychrobacter sp. TB20-MNA-CIBAN-0197 | reverse complement strand
ATGTTTGGCATGGTTCTTAGACAACGATGAATGTTCTTCTTATTTTAATTCCCTCTGCTACTTTTGCAAGAGGTCTATTTGCTTGTTGATGTCTGAGCTGCTAACCACCTAACTGCTAACTTGTTACCATCTGATAGCTCGTAACAAGTTGCTCTAAGATAAATTTGACTCTAGAACTAGCCAAAAAAACCTCGCTAATTAGCAAGGTCTTAAAGGTTGAAAGAATAAAGTAGCTTCTACGCGCTGTAACCTCAGTTTAGATCACATCGGTACCAGTGATATTTGGCTCAGCGGTTGGCTGCGTGGCTAATGACTGGCAACCTGCTAAGACGCTAACTAAAGCTATGCTGGTCATTACTAATTTAATTGTGTTTTTCATGTGAACTCCTAAGTTAGTATTTAATAAATTTATTACTATAGTTCTCAAATAAGAGAAATATAACGATAAGAACGCTCTAGCTAATAAACTTAGCTCAATGAGCTACTATTAACTACTGTTTTTACCATTGCTGTAAGTTACTTAGTGTTAACAGCTAGATTTTAATGTAACAGGGACTATTCAAGCTCACTCTTTTGCAAGGCGGCATAACCGGTCAAACGCTTACGCTCCGCATTATTGAACAACTGTTTTTCTAACTGAGTGATTTGAGTTTGTGCTTTCGCCTTGTCAGTAGTTTGCGCCAGAATTTGCTGCTTTTGGCTTTGTAGCTGTTGAAAACGCTGATCGAAGTCGGCATCTTCTTGATCGACTTGCGCCAGTCTCTCGGCCGCTGGTACACCCACTAACTCTCGGCGCATGTTGTATAGCGCTTCAGGACTGGCACCTGCCGCTTTCATCCGCTCAGTACGGATCATAAGCTCATTAAGATTGGCTTGCTGCAGGATATTGGTTTTGATCGCACCATCTGGTAGACGGCTCACATAATCTTGTCTGGCAGCCTGTTTTTGTGCCTCGCTCATTTGCTCGTTTTGGTTGATTCTGACCATCTCTATACTATAGTCATCGTAGTTATCTTCTGCACCAAAGAAGGCTTCGATGGTGGTTTTGTCAAAATACTGCTGACGTAAACTCGCTACCTCTTGCTTTTGCTGAGCAATGGCATTCAAATCCAGCTCACCATTTTTGGTCGCTTGCAGTTGCAGATTGCCATAGCGTTTTTCTATATCAGGCAGTGCTTTGAGATACGCCACATAGTTGCCAAAGATAGCGACCGCTTGGCTGGCCGCAGGCTCTGGGGTATGGTGACGGATATAACTCTCGACACGCGCAAATATAACCGCTTCCTCCTCCTCTCCTATTGCGGACAAAAAATAATCGAACAACCGCCGTAAGCCTTCCGTAACGACCAATTGCTTGTGCTCATCAATGATAATCTCACCATCCACTTGCGTGCCTTTCAATGAGCGCGGCAAACGCTCCAATCCAGTGACAAATAAAGCATCGCTTTGAGCAAATGGTGCCTCAGCTTGAGTATTGCTTTGCGCCGTGGACAGTGTACTCTCAGACTTATCAGTGGGTGAAGCAGATAGCGACTGCTGAGTCGCCATCGGTTTATTATCTGGTTTAAACCACACAATCACCGCCGCCGCGATGACTATGATGACCACAGCGATTATAACAATCGGTAGATAAGCGGGGCGGCGATGTTTTGACATAGATACGAGTTCTTAGGCAATCATTAAATAGATCGTCATTAAATAGATGGTCATTGGGGTTAGAGATTGGCGTTTTTTAGGCGATTGACCTGAGTACGATAAATGGACTTGGGCTTAGACTCGCCCCATGCGGTCAAACCTAATACCTGATCGGCTGAATCCAAATGGTTCATGAGGTAGTTGTCACGAATCACATACCCAAGTCGGCTTGAGCAGGCAGAGACCAGACCATCATTGGCATCAAATAAAAACGGTACGCTTGTTGCTGCAAGCAGATAATCACTAGGGTCAAGGGCTCTCACGACTTGTCCGACACCACTAAATGAGTAATATTTGATACCGTTTGCAGAGGTACTGGTTGGCTGACCACAGTAACTTGTTGGCATTGCTGCGGGGAATTTGGCATTGAATTTGGCCGCACCATCGGTTGATAGCGCCATGAGTGATTGCCAGCCATCTTGCGCTTGTATCTCTTTAATACTGATGCCTGATCCCACATCTGTAAAGCCGCCAATCAAATTAAACACCCCTGATACCAGCTGTGTCGTGACGTTTGATGGCTCACCTGTGTCATTGTTTGGTTCAAGGACGTTTTTGACAAAATCGGCTGTTTTTGAGCCTTGCTCTGGGCTTGATACGGCGGTGACCGAGGCGACGTATTTTGGTGCAACGCCAGCGACATAGCGGATGTCTATACCGCCTTGACTGTGCCCAAACAAATTGACTTTTGGATCGCCTGAAATGGCAGTGATGGTTTTGACTTGCTGTAATAGCTGCTCGCCGCGGACTTCACTATTATTCACCGCTGATGTTTTGGTGGTGTACACCTCTGATCCACCTTTCATCAGCTCACTAGGAATCCCGTTGAAATAGTCTAAGACCCCAAACAGCTTGGTAAAACCGCCAAGCCCATGAGCCATGACCACTGGATACTGAGTCTTGGTATAACTGGAGGTAAAGTATTTGCTATCGACTAGCGTGCAGCCATTGGCGTTGGCACAATTATAGTACTGCCCTGCCGCTTGCGCTGAGGTCGCTGGCATAGTCATTAATAGCGCACTAGTACCTAAAGCACTGAGCACAGGCAGCAGTTTGTTTTTTGAGGTCGTGAGGAGAGTTGTATTAAATGTCATGAGCACTTCCTTGTCTTTACTGAGGTTAATTGGTCTTTTTATAAGCTCAATAACACAAACTACTTAATACAGCATATTTGATTGCAGTCAGTAGCAGCTCGCAAAAAACCTATGCCAATCCATTTGGCATTTCAATTACACTACTCATATAATTTGCAATAATCAATTGACAATTGGTTTTTTTAAAAACTGACAGGTCAATAGCCAACTTTTGATTGTTAAATAGATATTGTGATTTACGCACATTATCTCCATATAATGAACTATAACCTCTTCGATCCTCTAATAAAGCATTTATGCTATAATTAGAGCACTTCAAATCTATAACTGTAAGTATAAGAATATGATAAAGAAATCCCTCATTCAGTCTCCTGAAGCCATAGATAAAATGCGTGTAGCGGGCAAGCTCGCCAGCGACGTCCTAGTCATGTTAGATGAGCATGTCAAAGTTGGCGTCAGTACCGAAGCGCTAAATCAAATCGCTCATGATTATATCGTCAATGAGCAAGGCGCTATCCCAGCACCGCTGAACTATAACGGCTTCCCAAAATCTATCTGCACCTCTGTTAATCATGTGGTTTGTCACGGTATTCCTACCGAAAGCAAGCTGCTTAAAGACGGCGATATTATCAATATCGATGTAACGGTCATCAAAGATGGCTACTACGGTGATACCTCAAAGATGTGGATCGTTGGCGAAGGTTCTATCATGGCTAAGCGCATTTGTGATGTCGCGCAAAAGGCACTGTATGCGGGTATGAGCGTAGTCAAAGACGGCGCGCGTCTCGGTGATATTGGTGCGGCGATTCAAGAGGTGGTCGAGCCTGAGCGTTTTAGTATCGTACGTGAGTTCTGTGGTCATGGCATCAGTAACGAGTTTCACCACGAGCCGCAAGTGATGCATTATGGCAAAAAAGGTACAGGCTTTGAGCTTAAAACAGGCATGACTTTTACTATTGAGCCGATGATCAACCAAGGCACATGGCAGACCAAGATTTTGCCTGATGAATGGACGGCGATCACCAAAGATCGTAAGCTCTCAGCACAGTGGGAGCATACGATGGTGGTGACGGATAATGGCTGCGAGGTCTTTACCACGCGCCCTGAAGAAGATTTGAGTTTTTTGACCCAATAGTTACCTAAAAAAGATCGCTTACGCGGTCTTTTTTTTGCGGTTGATTTATACTTTATAGTATTAAAAAAAACATAGTATGACAACCTTCAGTATAGCTTTATAGCTCTCGGTTTTCTGCTTTCTAAGTATTTGATTTATGGAATAACAATCATGTTTACTTGCGATGTTGCCTCTGTTTATATCACGCCTCTACCTGCATTAGCTGCTCCTGATGAGTCAGCAGGCACGCCTTTATTGGTCGTCAATGACCCTAGCAAAAAGTCCTTGCTAGGCATTCCTGAGTGGCTAGCTCAGATCAATGAAGATATCAGCCGAGCGCTTGAGCGCGGGGTCAATATCAGACAATTAGTTGCGGCGCGCGCCTGCGCTATCGATGAGCTGTTAAGCAGTCTGTTTTTATGGTTTGAATTGGAGCAGACTGATCTGGCACTATTTGCTATCGGCGGCTATGGTCGCGGTGAGCTGTCTTTGTATTCAGACATCGATATTTTATTACTCTCTCCTGAAGATATCGGCACAGAAGTCAGCACAAAAATAGATCGCTTAGTTGCTATGCTTTGGGACGTTGGCTTGGAGCCTGCGCTTGCGGTACGTAGCGTTGACGAGTGCTTAGAGGCCGCTCATGATCATACCGTTGCCAGCTCCTTACTCGAAGCAAGACTACTCATCGGTAATAACGATCTAAAAGATACACCTATCGCCGTCGTTAATAAGCTGTGGTCGCAGCTCGATTTCTACGAGATCAAAATAGAGGAAGCCAAAAACCGGTACCTACACCACAATGCCACTGAATACAATCTTGAGCCGAATATAAAAACAGCCCCTGGCGGTCTACGTGATATCCATATTATTGGCTGGGTGACTAAGCGCTATTTTCGAGTTGGTAAGCTCTATGATTTAGTTCAGCAGAGCTTTTTGACCGAAAAAGAGTTCGATGAGCTCAGCTTTGCTGAGAGTTATATCTGGCAGATACGTCATCATTTGCATGAGCTGACTGGCCGCAATGAAAATAGGCTGTTGTTCGATTATCAGCGTGATATCGCGCAGCTCATGGGTTACGAGACTCAGCCTGATGACGAGCCCAACGCCGCAGTCGAGCGTTTTATGCGCGATTACTACCGCTGCGCTATGCAGATATCGACGTTATCTGAGATGCTGATCAATCATTATTTTGAAACTATCATAGAGCCGCACTTGCCTGAAGAGCAGCGCCCAAAAAAACGCCCTTTGAATGCGCGTTTCAATCAAATCGGCGATCAAATCGCTATCGCCCATCATCGTGTGTTTGCTCAGCATCCAGAAGCGATACTAGAGATGTTCTTACTGATGGGGCAGCAAGGCATAAAAAAAGTGCGCACCCATACGCTACGCGCGCTCAAAGTCGCAGCCCGCGGTATTGATCAGAACTACCGTGACACACCTGAGCATCAAGCGCTGTTTTTAGCCAATCTTAAAGAGCAAAACTATTTGTTCCACCGTCTGCGAACGATGAACCGTTATGGCGTCTTAGGTAATTACATCCCCTCTTTTGCACAAGTAACAGGACTCATGCAGTATGACTTGTTCCATCGCTATACGGTCGATGCGCATACGCTGTTTTTGATTCGTATTTTGCATCGCTTTACTGACGACAGGTTTCAGCAAGACTTTCCGCTGGTTAGCGCTATCTTTCAGCGTATCGAGCGAAAAGAGATCTTAGTGCTCGCGGCGATGTTTCATGATATCGCCAAAGGTCGCGGCGGTAATCATAGCGAGCTTGGGCAGACTGAGTCCATTGAGTTTTGTCTCAAGCATGGTATGAGTCTCGCAGATGCTAATCTGGTAGGCTGGCTGACGCGCTATCATTTACTAATGTCGATGACCGCGCAGAAAAAGGACATCTCAGATCCTGATGTGGTGACTGTATTTGCAGACCTTATCGGCAATGTCACCCATCTCAATCATCTATATGTACTGACTGTGGCGGATATGAATGCCACCAACCCGCAGCTTTGGAACAGCTGGCGCGCCAGTCTTATGAAGCAGCTATATTCGCAGACGCGGCGGATATTACGCGCAGATATTGACGCGCCGACTAATCGTCAAGATATGATCCGTGCCACGCGTCAGCAGGCTACGCAAATGCTGGATTCAGCAGATAATCAGCACATGGACCGTGAAGAGGTGCTAAGCCTGTGGGATGACTTAGGCGATGAATACTTTTTGCGGGAGATCGCTGAGGACATTCTTTGGCATACCGCAGCGATTTTGGCGCATCCGCCGATTGGCCGTGCTTCAAATGCTGATAGTGCACCTTTGGTCGTCTTGCGTGAGCATCGGGAGCTGGCGCTAGATGCGGTACAAGTATTTGTTTACACCCAAAATCAGGACAATCTATTTGCAGTAACGATGGCGGTCTTTGATCACATGAACTTGGATGTATTAGATGCTCGTATTATCACCGCCACACGCGATTTTGCTCTGGACTCTTATGTGTTACTTGACCGTAGCGGTACTTTATTGACGGAAACTGACGAGCAAGAAGAGTTAAAACAGCGCTTAATCAATGCGTTCAAAGATCCTAGCGCTCCTAAATTAACCAGCAAACGCATGCCTCGACAACTACTGTATTTCGATGTCCCAACGACGATTAGCTTTGAGTTCAATGAAGCGTCTAATCAGCATATTATGAGCTTACAGACGCTCGATCAGCCTGGGCTACTAGCACGTGTAGGTCAAGTGTTTTTGCAGCAAAGTATAGAAGTGCACGCCGCTCGTATTACGACTCTAGGCGAGCGCGCTGAAGATATGTTTTATATTAGCGATCAAAATGACGCGCCCTTATCTGACAGTAAGCTTGAAACCCTAAAAGAGGCCTTGATAGCCAGTCTAAGCGTTCGCCCTGATAATAGTCATAGCTAGTGGAAAACTGACTGAGTTACTTTAAAAGCATTCAGACTTAGTACTAAATAGCAGTCAATAGCTATAATTACAAATCACGGCGAGCAACAGTGCTTCTTTGACTTCCTCCCCGACCTAAAGGAACGGGGATTCCTACTAAAGACGGCCAAGCCCGACCGCGAGAATGTTTTTTGCTCCATTAACATCTCTGTTATGGGTCATTTTACAAGAACGACAAAACCACTCTCTTATACCAAGACCTGATCTACCTTTCGGACTGTCTTGGCGAGAGCCGCAACACGAGCAGGTTTGGGTGCTGTACGCTTCATTGACTTCGATATAGTGGCAACCTGCGTTCGCGCATTTGTAATCCAGTTGCCGCTTAATCTCAAACCAACCCGCGTCATAGACGGATTTGGCCAGTTTGGATGAAGTGAATGATGTTGATTTAATCTTTCCAACAACGATTAGGCTGTTGGCTTTAACAAGCTTTGATGTGAATTTATGGATCAGATCTTGGCGGGTGTTTTTGATCTTGGCGTGTATCGCACGGATCCGTTTTTTATTCTTGGCTCTTTGGGCAATGGCCAGTTTTTCAGCATATTGATGGGTGACTTTGGTTTGTAGCTGATCACCATCGCTACTGACTGCTGAATCCTTACAGCCTAAATCGATACCGACTTGGCCTGTGCCACACTTAGTCTTTGGAAATTCTTTGACGGTGATACAGGCATACCAGTAGCCGCGATTGTCTTGCACTAGCTCCATAGTATTGATGCTGTACAGGGCTAGGTTATAGCTGTCCCATAGATCAATAATCAGCTTTTCACCCTTAGCAAGGCTTAGCTGAATAGTAGATTTAAGGCTTTTCTTGCCTGATTGACGAGTTGATAGATGTTTTATGGCGGTCTTTTTAAACGGAATCCAGCCCAAGCTTCTTCTCTTGGCCTTTGGGTTGTTGGTGCGCCAGTTGAGTTTGGCTTTTTTAAACTGTTTACGGCTTTTGGTGTGAACCTCACTAATCGCTTGCAAGGTTTGACTGTGTAGATTTAGGTATTCACCCGCCCCTTTGGTGTAAGCGGCCAAGTCATAGGCTGAAAAGAATTTGCCAGTGCGCTGTAAATGTTTAAAACTTAGCTCATTGACGTAATTCCAGACAAAGTTGACTGCACCAGCCAAGATATTAAGCTGAGTGGCGTGTTTGTCTTTGATGCGTAGCTTGAGCGTTTTCATGGGATAATTATGATCTCAATGCAGCTGGGTATCAAGGGGTTCACCATACTGGGCGACAACGACTGATGCCTGATATCCACGCCCTAGAAGGACGTGGTTTTACGGCGCTGGATGATAAACAATGTCGTTAGCGACATCATTGAGCTCATCTTCAGCCAGATCTAAGGGTAAGACATCAGCATGAGTTTGCTGCTGTAAGATGAGTCTGCCCGCATCGATTTCATGGTTGAGCAATGCATGTAAGCTCACGAGCCGCAACTGGTGATGATTGTTCTCGTAGATGCGCTGTAGTGACAGCGGTGCCTCAGCATGTACATTAGGAAACAGACTATCTGAGGCAAGCACCATCATCTCATTAAAGGACTGCTCTCGCTTCAGCTGCGCTCTATGTATCTTATTTTGTAGCAGATTGGCCAGATTACCCTTAAAGACAAGCGCGGCGATAAAGACTAAAGTCTGTAAGGCGAATATCAGCACATATTGCTGGATAGACAGCGAGAAACTAAGCGTCTTGCTTGCCAGCATAAGCACAATCGCTACGACGACATAGCTGACTAACTGCCAAAGCAGCCACATCATTAGGCTATTATCACCGAACCAAAACATCTGCCGCTCTTTGAGATCTATGAGACGTTGACGCGCTTGCCACCACTGCTGCTCACGGCTCTTTAATTGTTCACATACTTTACACGCATGTGTTGAGTCGTACGCATGCTCTACTGCTGTACTTGCGCTATTATCCAGATCCGTACCGCTCATGTTCTTACTCTCAGGTTTAGAAGCTATGTAACTTTTAGTCATAATTATTAAGTCCTCTAAAGAGCACAATCCGTGTTGCTTGTCGCATTAGATGTTATCGGTTAAAAAGTAAGCGTTTGCCAATCGCTCTAAATAATGAGGGTGGGCTATTTCTGCTATCGACCTTGCTATATCAGTAGCGAATAACCACGATAAGAAAAAGACAAAAAATAAGAGAGGTGCTACACTGCGTTAATGTTATTTTTCTTTATTACTTTATTACTTTATTACTTTATTATTAATTGTCTATTATAGTTACTACGTCTATGAATCACAACTTACAAGCCCTGCACCCTTATCCTTTTGCCAAAATGAGCGACCTACTCGCTAACAGTAAGCCAAATCCAAGCTACAGCGAAATCAAGCTAGGTATTGGTGAGCCAAAACATGAGCCGCCTGCCTTTGTTTTGGACGTTCTACAGCAAAACTTGGACAGTTTAAGCCGTTATCCCACTACTAATGGGACTTTTGAGCTGCGGCAAACGATAGCGCACTGGTTAGAAAAGCGCTTTTTTTTGCATCATGTCGATGCTTATAAGCAAGTACTGCCCGTGATGGGTACTCGCGAGGCTATCTTTAGTTTTGTGCAAGCGGTTATCGATCATAGTGACAACTACAGTAATAATAGTGACAATCATAGCAAAGAGACGTCGCCGCCGATGGTGGTTATGCCCAATCCTTTTTATCAGATTTATGAGGGAGCGGCGCTACTGGCCGAGGCGACGCCTTATTTTGTTCCTTGTACCTTAGACAATAACTTTAAGGGTGATTATCGCTCGGTGCCGGTTGAGGTTTGGGAGCGCACTCAACTGCTATTTGTCTGTAGTCCAAACAATCCAACAGGCTCAGTGATGAGTTTGGACGATTGGGAATTTATCATGCGTTTATCTGATAAATACGGCTTTATCATTGCCAGCGACGAGTGTTATAGCGAGCTGTACTTTGACGAAGCCCCTATCGGCTTATTACAAGCGTGCACAGCGTTTGGTCGAGATGATTTTAGGCGCTGTATCGTTTTTCACTCCTTGTCCAAGCGCTCAAACTTGCCCGGTCTACGCTCAGGCTTTGTCGCAGGTGACGCAGCCCTGTTAAAGTCTTACTTGCAGTATCGCACTTATCAAGGCTGCGCTATGCCTATCCCGCATCAGCTCGCCTCTATCGCAGCTTGGCAAGATGAGAAGCATGTCGCTCATAATCGAGCGCTATATAAAGAAAAATTTGCCTTGTGGATGGCAGAGCTTGGCGATTTATTAGAGCTGCGGATGCCGGATGCTGGGTTTTACTTTTGGGTAAAAGTGCCGGAGCTATTTGCAGGCGACGATGAAGCGTTTGTAAAGGCGCTTTATGAGCAAGCAAATATCCATGCTCTAGCGGGGCGCTACTTATCCCGCGAGGTCAATGGTAAAAACCCTGGACAAGGATATGTGCGTATGGCACTGGTAGCAAGCGTTGAAGAGAGCCGCGAGGCGATTGAGCGTATTCGTCAATTACTGACTGGCGCGGCTGATAGCAAATAACTAGCAAATAACTAGCAAATAACTAGTAAATAACTGGCAAATAACGTTAGCGCCAATGTGGTCACTAATCCTTAATAACCCTAATATTATTAAGGATTATTTTTTATATAATGCTATAGTAATCAGACAACGACCCTATTTATTACTATAGCGGATTGATAACGCTATCACGGATGATGCCATGATCCCACTTGATTTCACCCAGCCGCCCTTTGATGTGTTGAGCTTAGCGGAACGCCAAAGTATCAGAAAACACACGCAGATACGTTATCTAGCTGCCGATGAGCGCTTAACGAGTGATGATTTACTCTACTTTTATGTGGTGATAAAAGGTCAAATCGAGCAGACCTACGCGGACGAGTTTGTCGCGGCCTACTTCGGTAGTAATCACTCCGACCACTTTCACAGTAACGACTGGTTCGATAGCCGCCGTACCCCTAAAAAAGCAACCAACACGCGCTCGCCTTCTTCCTCTTATGACTACCGCGCCGTTGAAGATACGCTACTGCTACAAATAGACGGTACGGCTATTGATAAGATTAGTGCCCAAAACCATCTAGTGCGTCAGCTGCTCTCGGATAAATTACCCGAAAAGCTCAAGGCCCTACAGCAGCGTCAAAGCACTAAGTCGCAAAAACTATCGCTGAGTCATAGTGGCTACACCGCCCAGCAAGAAGTACAGCAAATCATGCTGCAGCCAGTGACCGATGTGAGTTTATTACCGGTACATATCGTTGAGGCAGCTTCTAGCCTACAGCAAGCGGCACAGGTCATGACCGAAGCTAAGATGAAGCACGTGTTGGTGCGTCCACTAGCAGATAAAGCCAATAATATTAGCGACAGTTTGCTAGGGATTTTGACTGATACCGATGTTTGTAGGGCTGTCAGCGATAGACAAGACCCAGCAACTACCCCTTGCCAAGACTATGCCAGCTTCAACCTACGTACTATCAACGCTGATAGTGAGATTGGCGATGCACTACTGACTATGACTCGCTACCGTATTCATAGGCTACCCGTCCTCGATGATAGTGGCCAAGTCGCCGGTATCTTGGGGCAAAGCAATATGCTTGCCTATATTGGTCAGCACTCGCAGCTGATCAGTATTCAGATCGAGCAAGCCAAGGATTTTGCTAGTATTGATACCGCTGTCGAGCTGATTGGGCGCTATATTCGTGCTCAGCAGCAAAACGGTGTCAAGATTGGTAACGTCAGCCGCATGGTTCAGACGCTTAATGCGCAGGTATTTACTAAACTGTGGCAGCTTATCGTGCCAGAAGAGGTCTTTGACAACACTTGTGTGATCGTGATGGGCTCTGAGGGGCGCGGCGAGCAGATCATGCGTACCGATCAAGACAATGCGCTGATTATACGCGATGGCTTTAGTCATCCAAATCTCGCTGAATTCGCCGACTCTTTCAATCAGCAATTAGCGGCATTAGGCTATCCGCTGTGCGATGGTAATATTATGATGACTAACCCTATGTGGCGACAACCGCTACAGGAGTTTACCGCGCAGATCAGCCGGTGGTTTCAAAATACTGATCCGATGCAGGCGATCTATCTGTCCGCGATACTCGATGGCGAATATGTTTGCGGTGATGAGACGCTATTGACTCAAGTTCGTGAGCATCTCAAAGTTGCGCATCGCCACTCTGACCCTATGTTTGTGCGGCAATTCGCGCGCGCGGCTTTGCAGTTTGGCGATGTCAATCAGTGGTGGCAGCGCCTTGCGCCTTTGTTGGGTAAGACCAATGACGCCACTATCGATCTCAAAAAGTCTGGCCTGTTTCCGTTAGTGCATGGCATACGCAGTATGGCATTGGAATATGACATCCTACACGTGCCTAGTACTAGAGGTCGGCTCAGGGCACTCGTGCAAGCTGGAGTATTCAATCAAGAGCGAGCGACCACTTTAAACGAAGCATTGGAGTTCTTTATGGGTCAGCGCTTGGCAGTGGCGCTTGCGACTGATAATAAGTATGCTCGGCAAGTCGACCCTATGACCCTATCGGCGCTTGAGCGCGATGTATTAAAAGAGTGCTTATCGGTCGTGAAGAGCTTCAAAAACCAGCTACGCCAGCACTACCAGCTCGAGATCGGTTAAGGCAGAATTAAACGGTGTAAGCGCTATACTGCTTATTGACTACCACTATTATTGAGAAGCAAACACTTATGAGTTGGCTTAAGCAATTATCAAACCAATGGCAAAAAAGCAAGCTACAGCGTGCGGAGCTTGCCCCGATGTTTGAGCCGCCTATAAAAGATCAATGGGTGGCGATAGATTGTGAAATGACGGGTCTCAATCCTCGTAAGCATCACTTGCTCTCAGTCGCCGCCATTCATATCAATGGCGATACTATCGATACTGGTAATGGCCTACATCTAGTCTGTCGCCCGCCGGTCATGCCCAATCGCGATACTATCATCATTCATGGTCTACGGAGCGCCGATGTCGCTCAGGGTCTGAGCTATGATGAGATGCTGTCCATGCTACTGCCCTTTATCAGTAATCGTCCTATCGTTGGGTTTTGTCCGCAGCTAGACATCGCGTTTTTAAATCCCTTAATCAAGCAATATATGGGTACTACTTTGCCCAATGAAGTGCTTGATGTTAGACGCTTATACAGTCAACGTATGGGCGAGCGCGACCCGAATACGCCCAAAGCATCACAGCAACTCTCCAAAATACTCGCTCATTATAATATCCCTGAGTTTGGTAGCCATGATGCTTATAATGACGCCCTAATGACCGCTATGGCTTTTTTGCATGTGCGCTAAGAGGGCGATTTTAGTCTGTGTTTTATGCGCTTTTTGAGACTCGCGTAGCCACTCATGTTACTATAAGCCGTTTTACGATTTAAGCTCGATGCCTCATGACAATACTATCTAGATTCTCAAATCTGCTTACTATCTCTTGTGCTACTGACTCTGCTAGTCGCCATCGGCATGTCCAGCGCTCAAAGCTATTGACGGGCCTTATGCTGAGCGTAATGCCGCTCACCTCACAAGCGGCGCTACCCGCTTCTATCGAGGCGGCGTTAAACAAAGCCGAGCTCAGCCCTGATACTATAAGTATCCTCATTACTCCACTCGGCGATACAACCAAGAGTCGTTTACCCGCGATTATAGAAGTCATCGATAGCGATACTAATGATAACTCTAACAATGATTCTGAGGGCAGTGCTGAGCGTAATAGCGCGGATTCGACGACGGTATCCGTAGACAAAGTGGCAGCAAGCGCCAGTGATGCTCCTGTTAACGATCCTGCCGATGATAATGTTTCTGTTAATAGTAGCAAAGCCGCGAATGTAACCATTGCTGTCGACAAGCAAGCCATCGAGCAACAGAATCGTCAGCTGCAAGCTTATACCGACGACCCTTACACTTATCAAAGCTTAGAGAACCCGCCGCCGGTACTGACCATCGATGAAAGCCGCAGCGTCCGCCATAGCGAGAGCAAAGATACTGGCAAACGCCAACTTACACCCCTGATTAGCCATAATATCGATACCCCGCGCACCCCTGCCAGCACTATGAAGCTGATACCTAGCTTTGTGGCACTCGACACACTAGGCGCAGATTTTGTTTGGTTTACTCGGGTCTATCATACCGGCCTCATCCTTGGCGATAGACTGCAAGGCGACTTGATCATTCAGGGCAGCGGCGACCCCAAAATGACCCACGCGCGCTTAGAGCAGCTCCTTTATCAAGTACAAAAAACCGGCATTCGCCACATCGATGGCGATATCATTGTCGACAGCTCAATATTTAATAACGTCAGTAAAGATCCAGCCGCTTTCGATAACGCCCCTCTGCGCCCTTATAATGCCAGTCCAGATGGTTTTTTAGTGAACTTTAATAGCCTTGCTATTAGAACGTATCCTATGGCAAATGGACAAGCAAAGCTCACTTATACCCCGCAGTTAGCCAATTACCAGTTACCAAGTCACATAGGCACTCGCAGTGCCCGCTGCTCGCAGGCTCGTAATAGCTTAGCGCCGCGCTGGCAACAAGATAAACTCGCCCTCAATGCCAAGCTGCCAGAGAGCTGCGGTGAGCATGTCTTCTATGTAAACCACCCAGACGCCAAAGACTTTGCCGCTCGTGTCATCGCTAGTAAATGGCAGGCGCTTGGTAATACGCTTAGCGGAGAGGTACTCAGTCAAGAAAAGCCTTACGCGGCGTACCACTCAACTAATGGTTTATCTTCTCTCCCGTTATCGCCTTTACCGCTAGTCAGTTATCCTTCTTATAATTTGACGCGGCAAATATACGATATCAATCACTTCTCCAATAATGTAATGACTGAGCAAGTAGCGCTCTCCATTGGCAGTTATTATGATGCTAAGCGCCCAGATATTATTGATACAAATAACAGCGCCGCGAATAGCAGCGCTGTTAAGGGTCAGACTATAACTGACGTTAATAATACTAAACCAAACGCTACTAGCCTGTATCAATTTGGGCAAGCAACAACGACTGATTACCCGCAGGCATTAGCGCGCATCGATGACTGGTGGCAAACCAATCTGACCACTACCCCGCCGTATCTGACCAATGGTTCAGGACTATGTCGCGATTGCACGCTGACCGCCGCCAATCTTAATGAGCTACTGAGCTTTGCCTATCGCCATCCCAGCTTTGACGCTTATGTCAACTCATTAGGCATTGCCGGAGTTAGTGGCACAATTATGCATCATAGCGAACGCTTGCCAGAGTCAAAGGCTATAGGCCGAGCTTGGATAAAAACCGGCACTTTAAGCAATGTCACTGCCATGGCAGGTTATGTCAAAGGACAGTCCGGACAAGACTATGCGGTAGTCGGAATCATAAATACCGACAGCGCGCTAAATCCTTATTTGGCACGCCCGGTACTCGATGCTATGCTTGATTGGACTGCCGAAAAATAGTCTTAGCTGTATCGTTCAGCTCGTAATATGTTTATATAGGCAAAGTTATGTCGCGCAAATCTGCAAACTTAAGTAATTCTAAAGCTCAGTCAGTCAAACTCGCGCAGTATTTAGGGTTTTTTATGGTGGGTTATATTCTCGCCAGCGCTTTATTAATGCTGCTGCAAACGCAAATTGCGCTCAATCCGCAATTGGTGACGTTACTCTCTATCTTAGTCGGCGCTTTTATTGCCGTGCACAAATTTATCAAACATTACAGCCGTGCGTTACGTAAAGCTGAGATGGTCAGACTAGCTATTGGCGGTACGGGCATTGTTTGGTTGCTGAACGCGCTGTACTTTTTTACTATTTGGCTATGGCTATTTGATGAGGCCAATCGGCAAGTCTTTATAGAAATGAGCCTACAGCAGCCGCTGCCATTGTTGTTCGCTCTAATCGCGATTGTGCTGCTCACCTTTGTCAGCGCTGGCATCGGTATTTGGCTGTTTAATCGGCTACTAAGCCCAAAGTAGCTTTTGATCAACCTATCAATCTCTCCACACGTCAACCTACTAGCCTGTCAACGACTGGCCGCTACGCAAAATGTGATGAGTCAAAACAGTGCTATGAGCTGATTTTTATTAGTTTGTCTCTAAATTCTATGTAAATACAAAACTTATATCCTACTGCGCTATGACTACGCCACAAAATCCGTTAGGCTGAGCAAATTATGCACTGCGTTTAACGAACAGCGGTTTGCAATCAGTAGCTAGAAATATAAATAGAGGTGATCGTTATGGATATGCTGTTTTTTGACAATATAGAAAAGCTTTTACGTATTGTGCTGACTGCTGTGCTGGTCTACATCTTAATTGTCGTCACCACCAAAGTCTCAGGTAAGCGCTCAACCTCGCAGCTCAATAACTTTGACTGGATTGTGACGGTGATGATCGGCTCGTTGGGCGCTAGTACTATCTTGCTCAAGGAAATCCCGTTCATTGAAGGTAGTGCCTCTATTGTGACCCTATATCTATTACAGTATGCGGTGACCAAGTACGCTTCTTACTCGCCTTACTTTGGTCGTCTTATTCTCTCTGAGCCGCGTATTTTGTTTTATCAAGGAGAGTTTTTGACAACGGCGATGCTTGAGGAACGGCTCACTCGGCAAGAACTTGAAAGTGCGATGCGTAAAGAAGGTATCCATAATATAAATGATGTCGAAGCTATCGTCTTAGAGTCTGAAGCTGTGCTCAGCGTCATCCCTAGAAAGCACGATGGCCCTAATGACACCGACAACACTGATCCTAGTGACACTTTAGAGCCGCTTATAAGGCAGCCGTAATGCGCTGGTCATGAGAACTTCGTTATAGCTTTGTTGCTTATTCCAAAGAGTCAGCATAGAAAAGGAGGACTAATAATGATTAATCCTCCTTTTTATTTATATCTGTTTACGCCGATTATTTGATACGCTGCCAAGTCTGTGAGCGACCAAACAAAGGCGTACCCACGTAGCCGCGCAGATCTAAGCTCTGACCATTGTCGCTTAAGGTGATTTTTCCTGAGTAGACTTTGCCAGACTCCGGATCAACCAGCTTGCCATGGCTCCACTGATTATTACCGTCCGCTTTTAGACCTGTTAGAATCTGCAGCCCTTCGACTGGTTTGTTTTTTAGGCTGCCGGAACATTTAGTACAGACTGCCTTTGCTTTTTGTTTATCGAGTACCTTGATGATTTTGCCGGAGACTTTGCCACCTTTTTCATTTAACTGAATGATGGCTTTTTTTTCGCCGGTTTTGTCATCGACTGTTTGCCACTGAGTGCCATCTAGCGAGGCGGCAAACACAGAAGTAGACAGCAATGCTGCTGCAGTTAAGGTGAATGTGCTTAATATAGTACGGTTCATAAACGACTCTTTTCGTAAAAACTTTTAATTAACTCCATAAAAAAGATAACCCAGTGACAGGTTAGTGGCAAAACAAACTATTGTTTGTCGAATGCTAGTTAAGCATAAAAAAAGGCAGGTAAAAGGCTTGTTTGTTACATTAACTTAAGCGTAGACTTCTTTTGTTATTTTTACTCAATTATTGGAGTGCTAACTGTCATGAAAATAAGAATACTGAGCGTCGGCAATAAGATGCCTAAATGGATACAGACCGGGTTTGATGAATACTTCAAACGTATCCAGCCTATGATTAGCACAGACATTGTGGAGATTGCGGCGGCAAAACGCGCAAAAAACCCCTCGACCGCTAATCTCGCTCAGTACCGTGAGCAAGAAGGACAGGCGATACTGGCGGCGCATAACGCTTCAGGTCATGAGCAGTTATGGGTGCTCGATGTTAAAGGCAAGATGCTCTCAACTGAGAAGTTGGCAGATAAGCTTGCCGATGTAATGCCGCAAGGCATGGATGTGGCGCTCGTGATAGGCGGCGCTGATGGCGTCTCACCTGCTGTACTGGCAAAGGCTGATATGATCTGGTCATTATCCGCGCTCACGTTACCGCACCCGCTAGTGCGCGTCGTGCTGATGGAGCAGCTGTATCGCGCGATGAGTATCAATAACAATCATCCTTATCACCGCGGCAACTAGCACCAGAGCTAAGCGAAAACAGCCAAGCGGATTGAAAAACGCGAATCTGCCCTAATAAAGCTGACATGAATCAATCAAAGTCAGCTACAGCCACAAGCCCGCTAAATCACAGCTTGCATCATGAAAGCCTGAATGCCACTGCGCCTATCAGTGGTGCGGCGGCTTGGTCAGATGCGCCTATAGGCTTGACTAACGCGGCCAAACTGCCTGCTTTATTTATCTCACATGGCGCGCCGACCTTAGCTATCGAGCAGTCAGCGACGACCAGTGCGCTTGCACGTATCGGACAAAACCTACCTAAGCCGCGCGCCATTATCATTATGTCAGCGCACTGGGTATCTACTCAGCTTGAGATTAGCAGTAACCCGCAGCCCAAGACTTGGCACGACTTTTCAGGTTTTAATCAACAGTTACACGAACTACAATACCCAGCTTTAGGACATGCCGCTCTTGCTGAGTCTTTAGCGCAGCAGCTCAGCACGCGCGGTATCAATACTGCAGCGAATCCGCTACGAGCCAGCGATCATGGCGTTTGGTCACCGCTTCGTCATCTCTATCCTAATGCCGATGTACCTGTGGTACAAATATCGCTACCACAGCATTATGACAGCATAGCATGCTATCAATTGGGCGCGCAGCTTGCTCGTCTGCGCGAGCAGCAAATTCTAATCATCGGCTCGGGCAACATTACTCATAATCTACAAGCAATGCGCTGGGAAGCTGATAGCATTGATAAGACGGCAAAGGATTTTAAGCTCTGGTTATTGCAGCAGCTCAAAACTGATATCCCTACCGCCTTAAATTGGCAGCGATATCCCAATTACAAAGATATCCATCCAAGCGATGAGCACCTATTGCCGCTGTTTTTTGCTTTAGGTGCGGGTCAACGCGTCAGTGTCGTGCATCAAAGCATGGCGCATCATAGCTTAGGAATGGATATTTACCGCTTCGATTAGCGTCTTCTTATCTACCTATTTTGCAAACGCTGGTTTAGTAAACATGCCAGCGCGTTCCATCTCTCCTGCCACACTAAATAGTGTCGTCTCATCATTCATACGCCCGATCAGCTGCATGCCAATAGGTAAGCCTTTTTTGCTCATGCCGACGGGTACAGAAACTGCAGGCAAGCCTGTGACATTACCTAATAAGGTAAAGGCCATTTTACTGAGTACCGGATGGCTAAGCTTCTCTATCATGCCAGAGCTAAAGGCATACTTGCCCATATCGATACCTTTATTAAGCAGCTCAGCGCTGCGCATCAGCATCTCATCCATCACGCTTGGTGGCAGTACACCGTGTTTGACCGCTGGCGTCGGTACGGTCGGACACAAAATCATGTCATAAGTTTCTAATAACAATCCGGTCTGATATTGGCTATTGTGCCAGCCTTGCTTAGCGTGCGCTAAATCAACTGCGGATAGCGAGCGTCCTAGTAGCGCCATGTTTTGAGTTTGAGGTTCTAGCTTTTTGACGTGATGAGCACCATAGTGGCGCTCAATATTATCGATAGTAAAGGCGGTATGAGTACAGACGACCACCATAAAATCATGCCAAAACTGCTCTATGTTGATATTCGGCTCGGCAGGTACCACGCGATGCCCCATGGCCTCTAACTGCTTAGCCGTTTGCTCGAGTACCGCTAGCACCTCTTTATCCACTACTGTACCAGCAATCAGCGGCTGCTGATGCAGCGCAATGGTCAGCGGCTTAGGTGCGCGCATCGCCGCCTCTAAAAAGCTACCTTCGGGCGGTGCAATCACGAACGGCGCACCAACCTCGGCCCCGCTCGTGGCATCAAGCATCGCAGCACTATCACGCACACTGCGGGTAATCACGTGATCAGCAACCGCGCCTTCCCAACCTTCTCCTACTTTAGGACCCATTGGGTTACGACCGCGGCTAGGTTTGAGACCAAACGCGCCGCACCAAGCCGCTGGGAAACGAATAGAGCCGCCGCCGTCACCCGCGCCTGCCATGGGTACGATACCACTTGCTACGGCTGCCGCGCTACCACCCGATGAGCCGCCCGAGCTATAGCCTTTTTTAAACGGATTATGAGTGGCACCATGCGCTTTGGGCTCAGTGGTAATAATCAGTCCAAACTCAGGCGTATTGGTCTTGCCAAAGGTATTGACTCCTGTGGCCTTCATACGTTTGACAATTTCACTATCATAATCTGACTGAATATTAACGCTACGGCTACCCATGGTCAAAGGCTCGCCCTCGAAGCTGTATGATAAGTCTTTGAGTAAATAAGGCACGCCTGTAAACGCACCAGATGGTAGCCCTGCTTGCGCCTGATCGTAAGCGCGCTCATCGAAACGGTGAATTATGGCATTGAGTTTGGGGTTGAGCTTGTTGGCGCGTGCAACGGCACTATCAAGCAATTCTTTGGCGCTGACTTCGCCTTTGCTGACGAGATCTGCTAAGCCTAGCGCGTCATATTGGGTGTATTCTTTAAACATAAAGCATCCTTGCATAGCTGTTGGTTGTAAAACCTATCAGCAAACACTATAGCCCAGAATTAGGCGAGAACACAATGTACAACAAAAAAACGAGCCACTCTCGTGACTCGTTTTTTGCTAGATAAACCCAATCTAATTGCAGCTACATCAGCAGCTCACGCTTACCGCTTTTACCCATAGAGCTGACCAGACCGGCCTCCTCCATTGAGTCTACGATACGCGCCGCGCGGTTATAACCGATACTAAATTTGCGCTGAATGGACGAGGCGGAGACTTTGCGCGTCTCCATAATAAAGGCCACTGCTTCATCATAAAGATCGTCATCTTCGCCCGACGCGCTGCCACCAGAGCTACCACCGCCAGAGCTTGATAACTCAAAGTTGTCCGCCATATTATCGATATAATCTGGAGCGCCGCGCTCACGCCAGGCATCACAGACACGGTTGACTTCCTCATCACTAACATAAGCGCCATGCACGCGGTCTGGCTCAATTTGACCTGGCCCTAAGAACAGCATATCGCCATTACCGAGCATGTCTTCAGCGCCGCCACTATCTAGTATCGTACGCGAATCGACTTTTGAGTTGACGCGTAGAGCCGCACGTACGGGAATATTGGCTTTGATCAGACCGGTAATCACATCAACTGAAGGACGCTGAGTCGCTAGCATTAAGTGAATACCAGAAGCCCGTGATTTTTGCGCTAAGCGGGTGATTAACTCTTCGGCTTGTTTGCCGACTTGCATAATCATATCAGCAAACTCATCGGCGACGATGACGATCATCGGTAATGTTTTAAGCTTAGGCGCTTGATCGATACTGACATTATCATTGGGCCGCCATAAGGGATCGAGCATTGGCTTACCTGCTTTTTCAGCGGCGAGGACTTTCTTATTAAACTCATTAAGTTTACGCACCTTTAGCAGGCTCATCAGCTGATAGCGGCGCTCCATCTCTGCCACACACCAAGACAAGCTACTGGCCGCCTCTGTCATATCAGTCACCACAGGCGTCAGCAAATGAGGAATCTCATTATAATTGGCCAGCTCAAGCTGCTTAGGATCAATGAGGATCAGTCTGAGCTCATTAGGGGTGTATTTCAGTAGCATAGAGAGCAGCATAGAGTTCACCAGTACCGACTTACCAGAGCCTGTGGTACCGGCGACTAACATATGCGGCGCGCGTGCCAGATCAGTAATGATAGGCTTGCCGCCGATGTCTTTACCCATCGCCATGCTGATTTGCGCGCTAGGGTCTTTATACTTATCGGTATTTAATAACTCAATCAAACGTACCATCTCGCGCTGCTTATTAGGTACTTCGATGCCGATATAAGGCTTACCTGGGATGACCTCGACCACGCGTAATGATGCCATAGATAACGAACGAGCCAAATCGCGCGCGATACCGGTGACTTTACTGGCTTTGATACCGGCAGCAAGATCAACTTCGAAGCGGGTGACGACTGGTCCTGGAATTGCTTGGACAACCTCGGCTTTGACATTGAACTCTTGCAGCTTGATCTCTAGTAGCTCTGATAATTGCTCAAGCTCGGCTTCGGTATAGCTCGGCTTGCGATCAGGATCAGGCTCATCGAGAATGGACAGCTCTGGGATTTTACTGAGACTACTGCGGTACTGAGCGGTTTGCATTGATCTTGAGCGCTTAGTGAAAGCGTCATCATCATGAATATCCGGCATGACTGGCTCATCCAAGTCCTCATTACTTGCCGGACTATTGTCTTCCGGCATCATATCAGTAATGAGATTACTCGCATCGTCATCAGGTACCGCAAAGCTTACCGTAGGTTTTGTCACTGGTGCTGACTCTTCCGGTAATTCCTCAGTCGTTTCCTGCGCTTTAGGCGCTTCTTTTGGATTGGACGGCGGCGTATTGGTTGGGGTCATATCTGTAAGCGAGGAGGCACTGGCTGTCGGCACTGGCTCACCAGCAGGGCTAGCTATTGATGTCGCTTTCGTAGCTGCGCTTTCTGTTACCGGTGCGGTTGCAACTGTAGGTTTCGTTATAGGATTCGCAGCCACAGCTGATTCAATCGCATTATTTTCGCTAGCTGCTGTCTGTCTGTTATTTGTCTCGATGTTATTTATTTCGGCTTTAGTTATTTCAGTGTCAGTGGTTTCAGTACCAGTGGTTTGCATGGGCTCTAACTCAGCATCAGCCTGCTGAGTAGTTGAAGCTTGAGGAGCGCTTACGGTTTGTTCAGCAGTGTTAGGTTTAGCGATACTAGGTTTAGCGATACTAGCTTCGACAGTGCTATGCTCAGCCAACCAAGCATCAGCTAGATCATCAACCTGAGCTGACATTGCTGGTACTGCTTTGCTTTCTAATACCTCATCATGAGTATCAGTATTGGCTGATTCATCATGACCTTCATTATTGATGGTAGCGTTTGCTCGATGCATTTCTGCATCATTAGCATCGCTAGCAGCAGTCTCAGTTATCTCTTTTGGCTCATCAAGCGTTGTTTGCTTAGATTCTGAATGAGTCATGTGCTCGATTGGACCGCCCTGCTCTGCTTGCTCGATAGCGGCATCACGCGCGAGCAAGTCAGCTACCGTTTCGTCATCATTCCAAGCAAAGCTTGGCTCAACTTTGCGTAGCGGCGCAGTAGCGGCGCTAGTGTTTTGTTGGCGCGGATGAGCCAGCTCATGAGCGTTCTGCGTATTCGCGGTAGCAGTAGCGGGCTGTAGATGATCGCTCGCAGCTTTATTAGTCGCCGCTTCAGCATTTGCTATCGCCTCTTTGACGCTAGCGCCCAGTCCTGACTTAGCTAAAAAGTCAGTCAACACATGGCTAAAGCGGCCGCTATCTTGGGCAGCGGTGCTAGACTCTTGTTGCAGCTCAAGTGGTAGCTGTTCATAGTCTGCAGCTGGCGTAGGGGCAGCGCTGCTTTGATCGGTCACATCAATGCCATCATCGCGGGTCAAGGCACCGCTATCCAAAGCTTGGTCAGTATCAGAGACTGTACTAGCTGTACTGCCTATGCCAGAACCGAGCCAATGCAGATCAGTCAATTTACGATATAACGATAACCAATGAATGTTAAAAGCAAAAGTGGCCGTCACTACTACAAAAACACTCAAAAATAACAGGCTACCCCATTTCGTTAATAACAGCGCTAAGCGTGCCTGTAGCTCAAGCCCGATGATACCACCAGCGACGCCCTTGAGACCTGATGTCACCGGGTCTGCCACTTGCTGGATTAATGCTATTAATTGCGCGAATAAAGCGCTAGCGCTCAGCAGCAAAAAGACATAAGCCACCAAACGTAATATCCAAAAGGTAGGTTTGTTATTCCACCAAATCAGGATAGACTCATAAACCATAAATACCAGCAGCCACCACGCGCTATAGCCAAAAAAGCTATAAAGCAAGTCAGACAACCACGCACCTGTCGCGCCGCCCATATTATTGATGGTTGTCATATCGCTACTGATATGTGACCAGCTAGGATCATTCCCGGTATACGTCACCAAGATAATGAACAGATAGACTGCTAGCATTAGCCCAAGAATGGTAAATATCCCTTTTTTTAAATAGTCTATAACTGCTGCTGATATCACGTAGGATCTGCCTTTATCAATATATTGATACTAAATAAATGGTAATACACGATTGCTGACAATCGTGCTTAGGTGTTTTTATGCTTAATTTCTAAATTTTTAACTTTCCAGCTCACTGTCAGTAAAGCTCAATCCATATGACTTTATATTTACAAGTCGCTGTTTCTATAGCTTTTACTGCGGCTTTTACTGCTTTTGCTATCACTGCTTATGATAACAAATACCTAGCCAAAGTGGTGACTGTGTATTAAGAAAGCGGGCTTTAATTTTGAGGTGTCGTTTAGTTCTAATCATAGCGATGTTTGTTTTAGCAAACTTGCACTTTTTGCCCGCTGCCCTTATGTTATTATCACATCGCACTTTAACAAACTACTTTAGTCGCAATTTTTTATTTTTCATTTTAATAACTTATAACGCTTTATATCTATAACTAGATCATTAAACCATTAGTAAGGAATATGTTATGGCAACTGACACTACAGCGCCGCGTCACGAAAAACTCATTATCTTAGGCTCAGGCCCCGCAGGTTATGCCGCTGCTGTCTATGCTGCGCGTGCTAACCTCAAGCCGGTCATGATTACCGGTCTCGAAGTCGGTGGACAGCTGACGACCACCACTGAAGTCGACAACTGGCCAGGTGATGCTCACGATTTAACAGGTCCGGCGCTGATGGATCGCATGAAAGCGCATGCCGAACGTTTCGGTACCGAGCTGGTCTATGATCATATTAATGAAGTACAACTAACGGAGCGCCCTTTTACTTTGATTGGTAATAATGGCAGCTACACTTGCGATGCGCTCATTATCTCAACTGGTGCCTCAGCGCAGTATCTCGGCTTAGAGTCAGAAGAGAAGTTCAAAGGCTTGGGCGTATCTGCTTGTGCCACTTGTGATGGTTTCTTTTATAAAGATCAAAAAGTCGCGGTCATTGGCGGTGGTAATACGGCGGTTGAAGAAGCGCTATATCTATCCAATATTGCCTCAGAAGTGACTTTAGTGCATCGCCGCGATAGCCTACGCTCTGAGAAGATCTTGCAAGACAAGCTGTTTGAAAAAGCCAAAAATGGCAATGTCAAAATCGAGTGGAATCATACCGTTCGCGAAGTCGTTGGTGATGATATGGGCGTCAATGGCGTCGTTATCGAATCCACCGAAGATGGCACAACCAAACAGCTAGATATCCATGGTATATTCATCGCTATTGGTCATAAGCCCAACACTGACATGTTCAAAGGCCAGCTTGAGATGAATGATGGTTATATTATCGTCAATAGCGGTATCAATGGTAACGCTACCCAAACTAGTATTGAAGGCGTATATGCCGCAGGCGACGTTGCTGATCATGTTTATCGTCAAGCCATTACCTCAGCAGGAACTGGCTGTATGGCTGCTCTCGATGCTGAGAAATATCTGGACGCTATGGGTGAAACAGTTGCTGCTGATCACACTTACGCCTCGACTTTGACGATAGATTAGACAAAGCAATCGCCAAAAGACTGAGTGAAATAATAACCTATATGCTCAATAAGCTTAATATACACAACATGACGCCTGAGACTTTTTATAAAACCATTAAAAGTCTTGGGCGTTATGACTTTCCCAATCCCAACGCGGTCGATCCTGATGGCTATGGCGTAGTAGCGCTAGGCGGTGATCTGGCGCCTGAGACGCTGATATCGGCGTATGCGCAAGGGCTCTTTCCTTGGTTTAATGAAGATGAGCCTATTGCTTGGTGGTGCCCGGAGCCGCGCTGTGTCATTGTGCCAAGCGACTATCAGCCCAGCAAATCGCTACGTAAGCAAGCTCGGCGCTCGCGTTGGCAGTTGACGGTCAATCAAGCGTTCGATGAAGTCATCCATGCTTGTAGTTTGCCACGTAGTAATGGACTGCCTGAGGGTGAGCACACTTGGATTCATCAGGAGATGATCGAGGCTTATACCGAGCTCCATCGCTATGGTTTCGCTCATAGCGTCGAGGTGTGGGATGAGAATGGACAGCTGATAGGCGGGCTCTATGGACTAAAGATTGGCCACATCTACTTTGGTGAGTCGATGTTTCATCGCGCCTCTAACGCCTCAAAATTAGCGTTTTGGGGTTTGATGCAGCTCTGCATTGATAGCGGCGTAGCGTTAGTCGATTGTCAGCTGACTAATGACCATCTACTAAGCTTAGGCGCGACTACTCTTGGCCGCCATCAGTTTTTAGCGCAGCTGGAGCGTTTATTACACAAAGGCGCTATTAGCTGGCCCATTCAACCCCATCAGCCAATGCCTGTGGCTCAGCTTGATAGCTCTAATGGGTATTCAAAATTTTGGCCACTCTAAACTGCTACTAATAGCTCAAAATGGACGACATTTAATCGATAAGATTGACAAACACAAAGAGACTGCGATGCCAGATACTGCGTTTTTACTCATAGGAGCTTTGGCCAAAAGAGCCAATACCACCAAAGATACCGTGCGTCATTATGACGAGCTAGGTCTGCTGAGGTCTCGTAAGCGGCAAGCAGGTTCGCGGCTTTATACTGAGTTTCATCCTGAATGTATTGAACGTATTGAGCTGATCAAAAGCGCGCAGGCTATCGGCTTTACCCTAACGGAGATAAAAAATAGCTTGGATGACTATTACGATGGTAATCTAAACCTTGATGAGCAACTGCTAGTCACTCAGCAAAAACTAGAACAAGTCAAAAAACAACAAGCCAATATCAACCTGATGGTGGAGATGCTAACTCAGCGTATTACTCTGCTGACGCGTATGCAAGAAGATGAGAATTATGTACCTTCTATAGAGGACTGCAAGAATAACAGCTCTAAGCTGCCTTATCATCGATAACCTTATCCACTCCTATCTGCTTTGTTTTTATAATTAAGCTGCATAATCAACGCATCGACAGCAGGCTTGTGTGCCGTTTTATAATAGCCTTTGCGCTGATGGATCGTCTCAAAGCCTTGCTGCTCATACAGAGCTATCGCTGGCAAATTATCTGCCCGCACTTCTAATAATAAACTCTCAACAGTTAACGCTTGTAGCTGCTGATTTAACCTAGCGAATAGTTTTGAAGCGATACCTTGGCGCTGATAATTAGGGTGCGTGCCTATACGCAAGATTTCTGCCTGCTCGAACATCATTCGATAAAGACAGTAGCCAACGACTGCATCGCTTTGATAAACGACTAATAAATCAATGCTATCTTGCTCAAGTAAGTCTACTAGAGTCTGATAACTCCAAGCATCTTGCGGTTGTATAAGAGCTTCGATATCGGCAACAGCTTGGATAATGCTTTGGGCTTTAAATAAGTGTTTATTGAGTAACTCTATGGTTAGCACCACTCCCTCTCCTACCTTTAATCATTATTAATAAATACAACTATTAGTATAGCCGTGTAAAGACTATCTTAACTCTTGTTACTACCTATAAAAAATATAGCCACCCACAAAAAAAGCCACCCTCAACAAAGAGAGCGGCTTTCATGTTTTAGTAATCTTAAAACTGATTACTAAAGCATTGGCTATTAGTTGCTTACGCTTGCAACCACACCAGCACCTACAGTACGGCCACCTTCACGGATAGCGAAACGTAGGCCTTTGTCCATAGCGATTGGGTGGATAAGCTCAACGCTCATCTCAACGTTGTCACCAGGCATAACCATTTCAGTACCGTCTTGTAATTGGATTGCGCCAGTTACGTCAGTAGTACGGAAGTAGAACTGTGGACGATAGCCGTTTAGGAATGGCGTGTGACGACCACCTTCTTCTTTTGATAGTACGTATACTTCAGCATCGAAGTTGGTGTGCGGGGTGATTGAACCTGGCTTAGCTAGTACTTGGCCACGTTGTACGTCTTCACGCTTGGTACCACGGAGTAGTACACCACAGTTCTCACCAGCACGGCCTTCGTCTAGTAGCTTACGGAACATCTCAACACCAGTACAGGTGGTTTTTTGGGTGTCACGGATACCGACGATTTCGATTTCGTCGCCAACTTTTACGATACCAGATTCAACACGGCCAGTTACTACGGTACCACGACCTGAGATTGAGAAGACGTCTTCGATTGGCATTAGGAATGCTTTGTCGATGTCACGCTCAGGCTCTGGGATGTAGCTGTCTAGGGTGTTTAGTAGTTCTACGACAGCTGGTTCGCCGTATTTGCCGTCGTCGCCTTTTAGGGCTTGGGTGGCTGAGCCTTTCATGATTGGGGTGTCGTCGCCTGGGAAGTCGTAGTCGTTAAGAAGTTCACGAACTTCCATTTCTACAAGCTCTAGCAATTCTTCGTCGTCTACTAGGTCACATTTGTTCATGAAGACGATGATGTATGGTACGCCTACCTGACGTGATAGCAAGATGTGCTCACGAGTTTGTGGCATTGGGCCGTCAGTTGCTGATACGACTAGGATTGCGCCGTCCATTTGAGCGGCACCGGTGATCATGTTTTTGACATAATCGGCGTGGCCTGGGCAATCAACGTGGGCGTAGTGACGAGTTTCGGTGTCATATTCTACGTGTGAGGTGTTGATGGTGATGCCACGTGCTTTTTCTTCTGGGGCTGAGTCAATTGACGCGTAGTCTTTGGCTTCGCCGCCTGAGGTTTTTGCTGCTACGGTTGCGATAGCGGCAGTTAGTGTGGTTTTACCGTGGTCAACGTGTCCGATGGTGCCGACGTTGACGTGGGGCTTGTTGCGTTCAAACTTGGCCTTTGCCATGAGTGTATCCTTTTTTATTGGTGAATCTTTATGCTTAGAAAATGATAAACAAATAAGATCGGTAAATAGATATTTGACGGTTCAAGATGCCTATTCATTCTGCTGACACGACCATCAAACCGTTGACGCTATGCTATTAACACTGCATTATTATCAATAATTATAGAAGCTACATTCTACGGACTATTGGTAATCATAGACCAGTAACCATATATCAGTAATTATAAACTATAATGCTTAATTTTAGCTACTTTATAACAGTATCACATTAGCAATATCGAGCTACTGACAGCACTAAAAGGCAACACCTCAGTGTCACCCTAAAATCATCATTTTACTGAGTAGGCTTTATATTTTTTAATATTCGCATAACTCTTATAATGCTATTGAATATCTCGATAGTATTTTTTATACCATCTGGCTTTTTATATACTAACAATTAACAAGCAGCATTAGCAAATAGAATAATAAATGGAGCTCATATCGAGAATTGAACTCGAGACCTCTCCCTTACCAAGGGAGTGCTCTACCGCTGAGCTATATGAGCCTATCTTAAATAACCAAAAACCTATCGGTTATATAAAAAAATATCACGAAACAGCTATAATAAATGACTGTCGTGATGTATGGGTACTGGCTATTTGCATTGCTATGAATGCTTGATCAATGGATGCCGCGTATATGGAGCGGGTGGCGGGAATCGAACCCGCGTCATTAGCTTGGAAGGCTAAGGTGTTACCATTATACCACACCCGCAATAGCTCTATTTATAACCAAAATATAATTGGTATTAGAGTGCTTTTGGTGCTGTAAAAAATATGGTGGTGGGAGAAGGATTCGAACCTTCGAAGCTTTCGCGACAGATTTACAGTCTGTTGGGTTTGACCGCTCCCCAATCCCACCTTAGTTTGCTTTTAATAAACGCTATTATTACTGTAAAAATAATATAAAGCAATTCTAAAAAAAGCGACTTTGAAAGAGATGGTGCCGACTGCCGGGATCGAACTGGCGACCTACTGATTACAAGTCAGTTGCTCTACCAACTGAGCTAAGTCGGCTTGTTCTCTCAAAGTGGTGGCTATTCTATCAAATATTTGCTGGAACGCAAGTCCTTTTTTTATTTTTTCCTAACTTTTTAAAATTAAATTTTAATGCTTTGATTATATTGATATTTTTTATGCGCTATAAATAGCCGCTGTGAGTCTCGGTTTCTTATCGCCAGAGCCGTCGTGCAATCTTAACGAATTCTAAGACCATCACAAGCCATTTTTACCGCTTTAACCAGTGCTAAGGCTTTTTTGTTGGTTTCCTCCCACTCCGCCTCAGCCACTGAGTCGGCGACGACCCCTGCCCCAGCTTGAATATGGATCTTACCGCGGCGCATAACTGCAGTGCGAATTGCAATCGCGGTATCCATGTTGCCATGCCAGCCTAGATAACCGACTGAACCGCCAAATACTGTGCGGCGCACCGGCTCTACTTCATCAATGATCTGCATCGCTCGTATTTTGGGGGCGCCAGACAGCGTCCCTGCAGGAAAAGTGGCACAAAACACATCTAAAGCATCTTTATTAGGTAAGACAGTGCCCTCAACGTTAGAGGCGATATGCATGACTTGTGAGTAGCGCTCAATGAACATCTTGTCGGTGACTTTAACACTGCCATACTCGCAGACGCGGCCGATGTCATTACGGCCCAAGTCTATCAGCATCAAGTGCTCAGCGATCTCTTTGGTATCTGAGAGTAGCTCTTGCTCTAATGCCAAGTCCTCGCTCTCATCCTGACCACGTTTGCGAGTACCCGCTAAAGGGCGCACCGTGACTTTACCATCTTCAATGCGCGATAGAATCTCAGGGGAGGCGCCAATGATGTCAAAGCGCTTGTGATCGTCCAACGTATATCCGTGTACTAAGAATAAATAAGGCGATGGATTAAGGAATCTTAATGCCCGGTATACAGCCAGCGAATCGCCACTATAGTCAGCGGTTAAGCGCTGTGCTGGGACGACTTGCATGACATCGCCTGCAAAGATATAGTCCTTTATTTTATTGACGTCTGAGCAGTATTTATCTTGCCCGGTTTGCGAGACGAACTTCGGCGTTGGCATAATAGGCGCACTCAAATCTGGCATCTCGGCAAGCTTGTCCTCTATTCTTTCAAGCTCGCGAATCGCTGCGCCATAGCCATCCTCATCACTACAATCAGCGTAAACAATGATAGATAAGGTGTTTTCTAGATTATCAAAGACAATGACGCTCATCGATAGCATCAGCCACATATCAGGCAAAGTCATCGGATTAGGTGCGTCTGACAAGCCCACACTAGGCTCGATGACTCGTACCATGTCATAACCAAAATAGCCGACTAAACCGCCGCTAAAACTTGGCAACGAGGGAATATCGTCCACTGTTGGCATGTTATAATCGGCCATAAGCTTACGTATATAAGCAAATGGATCATCGACGGCATCGACATTTATCTGATCGTCTTGCTTGATAGTCATATTGCCATCAGCATACTGCAGTATCAGATCGCTGCCGAGGCCAATCATCGAAAACCGTGCCCAACGCTCGCCGCCGACTACTGACTCAAACAAATAAGCAGAACCACTCAAGTCACGCACTTTTGAAAACACAGATACGGGTGTCTGCGCGTCCATCAAACGCTTTTTGACAAGAGGAGCATGGCTAAAGCCTTTGGTTTTTAGGGTATTGTATTCTTCGAAGGTCATCATAAGACGTCTCTGAGCACGGTATTAATTAACAAGGATAAAGTAAACCACAGTGATAATCGAGAAAACTCGTAAGTTTCAGTGATAGTTAAGTAAAGGGTTAAAACGAGGGCTAAACAAAAGCGAGCCAACATTAGGCTCGCTATTATAACAAAATAGGATAGTAAAGTTGCTCATATCATAGGACTTCGAATACCAGCCCGTCAGCGAATCGAATTACGCGCCGCCCATGTTAAATAACCACAGCGCGATACCGATAATAATAAGAGCGATAAATACCCAGATAAACCAACCGCCGCTCGGCTTTTTCTCACTAGCGGCAGTATTGGCTGGGTTGTTTACCGCTTGATCCATAGCATTATTACCCGTCGTTCCTAGGTCGCGGGACTGACCTAGATTTGCCGTTCCTGAGAACTGCGCTGTAGCCGCTTGCTTAGCGCGTAAGACCTCTGGATCGGCTTCTTCTTGTAGAGACGTGGTCGTGGTTTTGTCATGCTCAGGACTTTGACGTTCGGCTACGGGTGCTTCGGCTTTTGGCTCTTTTGCTATTGGTTCTTCAACGACTGGATCTTTAGTAGCCGGCTCTTTAACGACTGGATCTTCGACTACTGGCGTTGCAGCCACTTGTTCTTTGGCTACTGGCTCTGCCGCAACAGTTTCTTGAGGTTCATTTTGAGCTGGCGTAGAGGCGATAATATCTTCTTCTACAGGGGCGGCGGACATAGCGGCCTCGCCTGCACTAGCCGCGAGCACCTCCTCGACGATCGTTTCTTTTACCACTGGCTCTGGCGTCGCTTCTACTGAAACTGTCTCACTAGGTGATGCAGGTCTTGCTGCGATCGTTTCTTCAACAGCGGCAGGTGGTAGTGATGACTCTGTTGCCGACTGCTTCGATGGCGTGCTAGTGCTCTCTAGATCTTCTTGCACTGAGCCTACTATCTCTTCTGGCTCTTTTTCTTTCGGCTCTTTGATGGCTGGATCAATGGCGCTTGACTCTATATCCTCGGTAGCTAAAGCCATGACTTGAAACTCAAAGCTAGCAAAGCCAAGCTTATCGTCGGCGTTCAGCTGAACCGTTTTATTCGCCTCAATACGCTTATTATTAACAAAGGTCCCGTTAGAAGAGTCTAAGTCTTTGACATAAAGCTCAGCATTTAACACGCTTAGTACTGCGTGGTTGCGCGACACCGCTTTACTGCCTAGCACCACATCATTATCGCTGCCACGGCCTACTGATAGGCTGTCACTAACGCTCAGCTGCAAGTCACCAAGTGCAGCAGTCAATGCGGTCAGCTGCCAAGTCGTAGTAGAGCTAGATAACTCAGATGTAGCATCTGGGGTTACTGGGTTCGATTGGTTGGTATTGTCTGTCATGTGGTTCTTCCTTATTATTGGTAAGTGTTATTATTGATAAAATAAAATTTAAAACAATGAACGCTTATAAGCGATGTTTAGATGCTAGGCAAAAAACGCGGTTTAAGAATACCAGTAAGGTTATCATACGCAATCGTTAGTACTGGCATACCATAAGCGTAAGGGCCAATAGCATAAGGCTGATAACGAATATCAACGCCTTTATCAGTCAGAGTTATGTTGTGACTCAAAGTAAAAGGCCAGCTCTGCTCATAACTTTTGACATCCTCATCCATTGACTGAACCCAAGATTGATACGCGTCATAGGCCAAAGCGTTAAAACGCGCCTGCTGATTCGGCTTTAGCATATCCTCGAGAGTGATTTGCTGTTTGCTTGCCGGATCAAATACCAGATACTCCCTAGAAGGCATACCATGAGCGCCGCCTGTAAAGACGTAGGAGCTGATTTCAAATAGCTCTAAATCCTCTCCTTGTCCAAGCTTAACGTGGCCCAAATATTCAGGGGTGACGATTAGACTATAGGACCATTGCACCTCATCTGGTAGGTCAATCATTTGCGACTGAGCAAAGTCGTCGATAGCGAGCTTGACCGCCTTATCATCAGTAGCGTTACTCACTGGCGACTCACTCATCTTGCTATTAATAACAATATTATTCACGCGTTTATTGAGGATATCATTCAGCCAGTCTTGGTTGGTTTTTAGATATTTAACCTTAATCTCTGGGCAGTTGTTTTTCTCATAACATTGCTCTTGTACGCTGTCTGGAAACTCGTAGTCTATGTATTCAGTACTACTGATTAAAGTACTGGCGTTTGCTGCTAGGCTAGCGAAGAATAAGCCACCGGTGACAAATGTGAGTGAAAAAAGCCGAACAACGTCTCTTTTCGCTTTATTGGCAGTGTTTAAGAAGGCAGATACCATAGTAGACCTCAGTCTGTTATGAATAAAAATTATTATGCTTAATTTTTATAATCATAGCGTATCTGCTGATAATCATTGTTTAAAATGTGTTGAAGGTTATGCGCTACTCTAGATTGAATGACCCGCTACTTCTCTCAGATGTTATCTAAAGTGGCATAAAAAAAGACACGCTAAGCGTGCCTCTTTAAAAATAAAAACTAAAAATCAATGCTCACGGGTATTACTAAACGTCACTTCCGGATAGCGCTCTTGCATCAGCTGTAGATTCACCCGTGACGGTGCTAGATAAGTCAAATAACCGCCACCATCAATCGATAACTGGTCATGTGCTTTTTTCTTAAACTTCGCCAATGCTGCCTCATCATCACAGTGAATCCAGCGTACGGTAGCGATAGAGACCGGCTCAAAGCTGCACTGTACTTTGTACTCTTCTTTGAGACGATGAGCGACAACTTCGAACTGCAGCACCCCGACCGCGCCTAAGATTAAGTCGTTATTAATCTGCGGCATAAACACCTGCGTGGCACCTTCCTCGGAGAGCTGCTGTAAGCCCTTTTGTAGCGCTTTGGACTTCAGTGGATCCTTGAGCACCACTCGGCGAAACAGCTCAGGCGCAAAGTGCGGAATACCAGTGAAATTCAGCGCTTCGCCTTCAGTGAAACTATCGCCAATCGAGATAGTGCCGTGATTATGTAGGCCAATGATATCGCCGGGATAAGCTTCCTCTAGTGCCTCGCGGTCACCTGCCAAAAAGGTCAAAGCATCAGCAATCCGCACGTCTTTACCTAGACGCACTTGCCGCATCTTCATACCTTTTTCGTACTTACCAGAGCACACCCGCAAAAACGCAATACGGTCACGGTGACGCGGATCCATATTGGCTTGAATCTTAAACACAAAGCCAGAAAACTTAGGCTCTGTTGCCGAGACAATACGCTGCTCTGTCGGATGCGCCTTGGGCGGCGGCGAGTATTTAACTAACGTATCTAGCACCATATTGACACCAAAGTTACCTAACGCGGTACCGAACAATACCGGCGTCATCTCCCCTTTTAAGAACTCCTCAGTATTGAAGTCCTCAAGCGCCATCTGTACTAGCTCAAGCGACTCCTCAAAAGCGTCAAACATCAACTTGCCTAAACGCTCGCGAATATCTGGATAATCATAACCTTCGCGGGTCTCGGACACTGTGATCTCGCCGCCATGACCTTTTTCATAAAGATAGGTTTTGTCTTCAGTCAGATGATAGACGCCCACGAAATCCTGCCCCATACCGATGGGCCAAGTCAGCGGAATACATTTGATTTTTAGTACAGATTCAATCTCGCTGAGCAAATCAAGCGGCTCACGAATCTGTCTATCAAGCTTATTGACAAAAGAGATAATCGGCGTGTCACGCATGCGGCAGACTTCCATCAGCTTGATGGTTCGCTCTTCCACACCTTTAGCGCCATCGACCATCATTAGCGCACTATCGACAGCAGTCAGAGTACGGTAAGTATCCTCACTAAAGTCAGCGTGACCTGGAGTATCAAGCAGATTGACCATGTGCTCCTTATAAGGAAACTGCATGACGGAGGTAGTGATAGAGATACCGCGCTCTTGCTCCATGCTCATCCAGTCAGAGGTGGCATGGCGATCAGTCTTGCGGCCTTTGACCTCGCCTGCCACCTGAATCGCTTGACCCCATAAGAGTAGCTTTTCGGTCATGGTGGTCTTACCGGCATCAGGATGCGAGATGATAGCGAAGGTACGACGTTTGGCGACTTCTTTGTTTAAAACTTTTGGATCTACGCTCATAATTTTGACTTCGATAATGTTGATTTAGAATATTGCTTTAAAATGTATTCTAAAAATAAAATAGTGCGCGTATTGTAGCCGATTTCGTCTTAAGGTGCCCAACTTGCGCAAAAAAAACACGCCTTAGACGATTGCTAAAGCGTGTCAAATTTGAAAACCAGTATCTTCACTCAGCCCTATAGGCTAATTATTATCGGCTAATTGCGATGGCTATCACTATCAATAGTAGCGACGAATACTATCTTCAATAAAATCAGCGGCGACTTCATTGACTACCGTGCAGTCTACGACACCGCGAACGCTGTCCTCATTCGGGCGTATAGCGTTTTTATCGACAAAGTCAGTTTCATAAATGTCGTTATCATAATTGACGCCGTTAAATAGGTACTCAGGATCATTATTGGTCGCAAAAAAGGTCACTTGCGCTGCTGGGTTATCATTATTTGCACCAATAGAGCGCTCAGAGGTTCTAAAGTTCCTATTGTCGTTGAAGCGATCTTCTGCCGCGTCTATCCAGTCATCAAGATCTGAATAATTGGTCTTGTCTTTATTATTAAAAACAAAAAATGAGCGATCACTAGTGGTCACTGGAATATAGCAAACCGAGCCGTTCGGGAAACTAAGCGTGCTAGGCGCATTACTGCCAACACTAGGATAAGTATTTAAGGCTGTAAAGATACCCCGAGCGGCATTAGCGCCGTTCCCTGCTCGATAACCAAAGACATTTACCCCTGCTAGATTCAGCGTTCTATAAACCGTCTGATAATCAAATTTATTATTATTGTTTTTTTCATATATAGGACGTTTTACTGTTCGACCATTCACCTCGATATAACGATCTTCTAAGCTTCCCTCGAAGTCATCTGCTAATACTATCGAGTTATCCAAGTCATCGATATTTTGGCTATTAAAGTTGCCTACGATGTTAGTGACATCGATATCGCGCTCACCATCGCTATATTCAGTCTCAATACGAGCAATCGCCTCTCTACCCGTTTGCCGATCGATACTTTTATCAAACTGAGTCACTGTCAGCTCGTTGCTGTTCCCTGAACCATAAATCGAATCGTCATCATCGCCGCAGCCGCTGATAACTGCGGCCACAAGCATCATGCTCGTAGGAATCATTATTTTTTTCATAGCAAAATATCCTGTTGTCAAAATAGTCTTATATCGGGCTGATTTATAGCGCTGACATCGTTTATTCTTTTTTGGAATTTTACAGTACTGTTATGACTATTCATAGATGCCGCTTGTATGTCTCCTGTTCATTGTGCAGTTGTGCTTACAAATTCACAGTATAGCTTTACGACCTTTATATAACCTTTTGTGCAAACCTTGCTATGCTCAATAAGTGCTAAACAGGTAATACAGGTTACTCATACTAGTAGCCTTAAAAAAGCCATTAATAAAAACTTAAAAAGGACAAAGTATGAAAACTCTATACTCAACCAAAGCCACAGTCACTGGTGGCCGCACTGGTAATGCGTCACTCAATGACAGCGATCTAAAAATCAATATGGCGCCTCCAGGCGGTAACATGGAAGGCAATAACCCTGAGCAATTATTAGCAATGGGTTATGCGGCTTGCTTTGATAGCGCCTTAGGCGTGGTCAAAAAGATGGAAAAAGCCAGCTTTGGCTCTACCACTGAGACCACTGTCGATCTTAAGCAAGGCGATAACCATGACTATAAACTAGCAGTAAAAATTCACGTTATTGCCGATAGTACGGATATCTCAAGCGATGAGTTTCAAAAACTCGTAGAAAAAGCCAATGAGGTCTGCCCTTATTCAAAAGCGACTAAAGGCAATATCGAGATGGAAGTAACTTCTGAAGTCAAATAAAGCAAGCCGCTACTTTATGTTATGACATATCTTAGAGTATAAAAGTCAGAGCATGTCAGAGCATAGAAGCACAGAACGTTATCAGCATTTATCGTGCTCATAGCGTTCTTTTTTTAGGTTTTTAGGTATAGACCTGATAACTTTTACACCATTCGGCACGCGCTCATTTTATCGTTATAATATGGTCATACTATATTTTAATACCTGCTAAATTTTGCTACCTGCTAATAAGTGACCTCTTATGACTGCTCATACCAAAGACAACGATCACAACTCCCATTCGCCTATCGACCCGAACACCTTGCCTAACTTTGACACTATGCCAAACGTGGCCACTATGGACACCAGTCAGGTCAATAAAGATCAGCCGCCTTTTATCTTGGTTGACGGCTCATATTATCTGTTTCGCACTTATCATGCGCTGCCCAAAACCATGCAAAACACCCAAGGGTTAACCACTAACGCCATACGCGGCACGTTGAACGCGCTGCTCAAGCTGATGCGCCGCTATCACCCGACTCATATGGCGGTGTGTTTTGATACTAAATCGCCTACTTTTCGCCATAAAATGTCAGAAGAATACAAAGCCGGACGTCCGCCAATCGATGCTGAGCTGGTGGAACAAATCCCTTATATCCATCGTTTGGTCACCGCATTAGGTATTCCTTTGCTGCGTATTGAAGGCGCAGAAGCCGATGATATTATCGGAACGATGGCCTATCGCGCTGTCGCACAAGGTCATCATGTGGTCATCTCCACTGGGGATAAAGACATGATGCAGCTGGTCAATGATGCGGTGATATTAGAAGACAGCTTCACGGGCAAGATTACTGACACCCAAGGGGTCATCGATAAGCTCGGTATCAAGCCTCGCCAGATGATTGATTATTTAACACTGATGGGTGATACCTCTGATGGTATCAAAGGCGTGCCTGGTATCGGTAAAAAAACCGCTAAGGATTTGCTCGTTGAATACGGCGATATCGATAATATGCTTAAGCACATTGGCTTTATTAAAGGTCGCGGTGCTAAAGGCTTAATCGAGCACGCCGATGAGATTCCGTTGAACGCACAGCTTGCCACTATCATCACCGACTTAGATATCGGTCATGACTGGAATGATCTAAAAATCAACACTGATCCTTGTGCCCATATCGATGAGCTACGCGATCTGTACACTGAGCTTGAATTTAAAAATGAGCTGGCATCCTTAGACCACCCCAATCATCCGGCCAATGCTAATGGGCAAGGCGCGCAAAGCGTTGCCGAGACGCAGGCCAATAGCGAATCGCAAGCGCAAGTGGCTAAATCATTACAATCGACTGCCCTTGGGAACATCAAAGATAGCAAAAGCCATGACAAGGCTTGGCATACTATCCTCGACATGCCCGCCTTTGACAGCTTAGTTGCGCAGCTAGAGGCAGCGCCGCATTTCGTCCTTGATACTGAAACGACTAGTATCTACTGGCGCGAGGCGGAGATTGTCGGTCTATCCTTTGCTGTGCAAGCCCATGAAGCTTATTACGTCCCGCTGACACATCGCTTAGAGGGTGATGAGCTAACCGCTAAGCAGCTCGATCGCGATACCGTACTAGCGCGTCTTAAGCCAATATTAGAAAACCCCAAAATCGGTAAGATCGGTCAGCACTTAAAGTACGATACCCATATTCTCAGTCATTATGATATCGACCTCATTGGCGCAATACACTCTGATGATAAGCAGGCGCAGAACAACTGGGCGATGGATACTATGCTTGCCAGCTACGTAATCAATGCGGCGATTACTCGTCACGGTATGGACGATCTAGCGCGGCATTATCTGCAGACGCAAACCATCAGCTATGAAGATATCGCCGGTAAAGGCGCTAAGCAAGTCACCTTTGATCAAGTGGCTATCGATATCGCAAGCGACTATGCTTGTGAAGATGCGGACATTACTTATCAGCTGTTTGAGGTATTCAGCAAAACCCTTGCCGATGACGACAATAACCTGCGCCTACTTAATGAGCTTGAGATTCCAACCGCTGAGATTCTTTGTCAAATGGAAGCTAACGGTATCTTAATCAAACGCTCGTTCTTAAATGAGCTATCCAAGCGTTTTGACGAAGAAATTATTGCGCTAGAAAAGCAGGCCTATGACATCGCTGGCGAGGAGTTTAATCTAGGCTCACCAAAGCAGTTAGGCGAGGTGCTATTTGAGAAGCTGGGCGTGGTAGGCGGTAAAAAAACCAAATCTGGTCAGTACTCTACTGGCGAAGCAATACTATCCAAGATTGATCATCCGCTTGCGGAGATTACTCTAGAGTACCGCGGCTTGTCAAAACTAAAAAACACCTATACCGACTCCCTTGATGCAGTAGCAGATAAGGACACCGATCGCGTGCATACGAGCTACCATCAAGCTTTGACCAGTACCGGGCGCTTGTCTTCAACGGATCCTAATCTACAAAACATCCCGATCCGTACTAAAACCGGACGTCTGATTCGTCAAGCCTTTATCGCGCCAGAGGGCCGCGTACTCCTTGCAGCCGATTACTCACAAATTGAGCTGCGATTGATGGCGCATTTCTCAGGCGATGCCAACTTAACTCGCGCCTTTAATGAAGGCTTAGATATTCATACTGCTACCGCAGCTGAAGTGTTAGGCAAAGCGGTTGACGATGTCACGCCAACAGAGCGCCGTAATGCCAAGGCCATTAACTTTGGCCTACTATACGGCATGAGTGCTTTTGGTCTAGCCAAGCAATTACAGATGAGCCGAGGCGAGGCGCAAGATTATATCGATATGTACTTCGATCGCTATCCTAGCGTCAAGCAATACATGATAGACACGCGCGCAAGCGCCTATGAGCGCGGCTATATCGAGACCATCCTTGGCCGTAAGCTCTATACCCCTGATATCAATAACAGCAACCGCATGGTCAAACAAGCCGCTGAACGGGCGGCTATCAACGCGCCGCTACAAGGCTCAGCCGCTGACTTGATTAAGCTTGCGATGATAGCGGTCGATAAGGTGCTGCCAAAAGAGCAAGCCAAAATGTTACTCCAAGTCCATGATGAGCTGGTGTTCGAAGTGGATAGCGACAAGGTTGATGACATTGCGCAGCTGATTACTGTTGCGATGCAAGATGTGCTGCAAGATACAGCTAAAGGTATGGGCTGGGAGGTTGATTTTGCTGTGCCGTTGTTGGTTGAAACCGGAGTTGGTGAGAACTGGGATGAGGCGCATTGATATCATTACTAGGTATATTAATATAGGTTAATATTAAAAATATTAATATAAATAATTGATGAATTAGTCATAATTATCAATAGCATATCATATTAGCACGTATTATAATGACGCTTTACGTTGGTTATACCAACCATCTAACTGGGTTGATATGAGTTAATATACTTAAAAAAGTGAGCTTTTGAGCTCGCTTTTTTCATTTCTACTATTATTTATCATCGCTTAGGAGCCGCTCATTTTTACTGAAAACGGTATCATAGAAATCGCTAGTGTTATCCTGCTGATGCTGTGTTTACTGCGCTGCATACAACACACTATGCAAAGCCATCTTAAGCAAGGCGTTTATTTTTGGATAGCCGCTGTTTTAGTGTTTTTTACTGTTATTCGCCGCGAATTAAATCATCTTCCTGATTTGTTTATCGATATGCAGGCGCTTTGGTTAGGCCATAACTACGACTGGTGGGAGGATCGCCTCTTGCTAGTCATTTATATAGTAGCACTAGGATTGTTGGTTTACGCTTGGCGTTACTGCTGGGCGGTATTAAAAACTACTCCGCTGTGGTTATATCTAAGCGTCGCAGCTTTGGCATTACTGCAGTATATAGGCGAGAACGCTATTGGCTTCTCCCATAGCTTAGGTATAGTGGTGGAAGAGTTATCTGAGGCGGTTATTTATCTACTGGCTCTTGGTTACTTGTGGTCGTTTAAAGTGGCAGGATTTGAAGAGCGTCTGGAGCGCAGATTAGAGCTCAAGGAAGTGACTTATTAAGCCCCTATCAAGCCAATCGAGACCTTAGTTACCGATACCCTCTAGCATTCGATAGTGGGCTTTAGGTATGCTAGCTTATTGATAGTTATGACTCTTTTATTATTATTAAGACACGCACTCCCCACACTCACTTTTACTGTCACTCTAAGAATAGGATAGGTTATGAATGTACTCATCACTGGCGCATCACGCGGTATTGGTCTTGCGACAGCTAAGCGTTTGGCTGCCAAAGGTCACTGCGTTGGACTCTTCGATATCGATACGCATGAGCTATCGCACGCTATCAAGCAAAAGGCATTCAAAAAAGCCAATAAAAACCAGCGCGTGATTACAGGCGATTTAGATGTCACTCAAACCGACTCTTGGGATAACGCCATCGAGCAGATGGTCAATAACTTCGGCGGTATCGATGTGCTTATCAATAACGCTGGGGTGCTGGTCAGCGGTGTGTTGCCAACGACTGATTTGGACAAGCAATTATCCCTAGTCGATATCAACTGTAAAGGTGTGTTGATCGGCTGTCATAAAGCTGCGCCGTATCTTACTGATAGCACCAATGGTAAGATTATTAACCTATCTTCTGCCTCTGCGATTTACGGACAGTCTGAGGTCGCCACTTACTCCGCCAGTAAGTTCTTTGTACGCGGTCTGACCGAAGCGCTCAATGTCGAGTACGCAGACATGGGCATCAAGGTGATAGATGTGATGCCACTTTGGGTCAAATCCGATATGACCAAAGACATCGAAGTGACCAGTATTGATCGCTTAGGTATCAACCTGACGGTCGATGATGTCGCCAAAAAACTATGTAAGCTCAGCGGCTGCGCGAATCGAAAGATCTCAAAAACCCACTATCCTATTGGTTTACCGGCCAAGATATTGCATAGCACCTCGCAGGTAACGCCAGACTCAGTCATTCGCTTTATTAATAAAAAGATTGGCGCTAAGTAGTTTTTAGCATTGCCACTGTTCATTACTGTTACTATTCCTACTACTCATCTCAAGCGGCTACCTAATTTGGTAGTCGTTTTTTATTGCAATTGAGGCCGTACTCAATATTTTAGAGTAATAGCCAACGTCTTACATTTTTTGACATGCTGTGACAGCTTGCTACTAGCGCGGCGCGACTTAAACCGTCAAAATACTAGCATCAATACTTGATAGCGCTTATAAGATAGCTATCAACACAAACTTTAATACCCATAATCTTAATAATGACAATAAGGAAGCTGCTATGGACAATTCAAAATCACCACTACCAGAAGAGATGGACAGCATTCATAGTAATAAAAGCACTGATATGGACCGTGATAATCAACTTGTCGATCTAGACAACGATATGCTGCGCACTATTGATAATGATGATGTGATTGACAATAGTGCCGGATTCGATAATTCAGAAGTCGGTACCAATGCCACTCAGGGCTTAACGCCTATGCATCGACAAAATGTCGATGAAGCTACTGTCGAGAACGTGTTAGTACAAGATAACTTAGACGATGACACGTATCCTAGTATAGTCGACATCGCTGATAAGGAAGCTGCCGAGCGCAGTAATGATGATGATTTTTAATAGAATAATTATTTGATTACTCAGGCTAAGTTGTAAACAGCCACAAAAAAACACGCTCAATTCAAATTGAGCGTGTTTTTTTGTTTTAAAAGCAGTAATCACCTACACCCAGCCCTCAAGCGTGCCCGCCCAGCCTTTAACCAGCGGCGCACTCATTGCTTCTAACAAGTCGATATGCGCCTCATCCATATTCAGCGCTGGGATATAATGATACTCCTCACCGCCCGCCTCAATGAAGTTATCGCGGTTCTCAATCGCCAGCTCCTCTAGTGTCTCCAGACAATCTGCCGAAAACGCCGGGCTGATGATCTGTACCGACTTGACGCCAGACTTCGCCCAGTCATCTAGCACCACATCGGTATAAGGCTTGACCCACTCTTGCTTGCCAAAGCGCGATTGAAAGCTGATAATCCACTCATCCGCGCTCAGACCTAGCTCCTGCGCGACTTGCGCGGCGGTACATTTGCAGCGGCTTGGATAAGGGTCACCTTTATCGGCGTAGGGCTGCGGGATACCATGAAAGCTAAACATCAGCTTTTCAGGCTTGCCGTGTTTGGCTTGGAAGCGGCGAATGCTATCAGCCAAGGCCTTGATATATAGCGGATGCGCGAAGTAGTCTTTGACAATGGTGTAATTGGGCAGATTGCGCTGCTTGAGCGCCCACTTATTGATCGCATCATAGACCGCGCCACTTGAGGTCGCTGAATACTGCGGAAACACGGGCAGCAAGACAAAATGATCGACGCCCTCAGAGCGCAGTTTATCCATGACATCAGGCAGGCCCGGATTACCATAGCTCATCGCTGGATGTACGGTGACTCGAAACGGCGCATTTGCCGCGGCCAAACGCGGCTCTAGCTGCTCAGCTTGAGCGTTTAAGATATTGCGCATCGGTGAGTCGCCATCCCAAATACTTGCGTAAGCTTCCGCCACGCGCTTAGGGCGGCTAGGTAATACAAACAGATTGAGAATAATCGCCCACAGGAATCTTGGAATCTCAATCACACGCGGATCGGACAAAAACTGACGCAAATAGCGACGTACCGCAGGCGCGGTCGGTGCGTCTGGTGTACCTAGATTGATCAATAACACAGCAATACGCGGAGGCAGTTTAGGTTTCATAGCAGCCCATTATTTGAATAAAGTTTATGAAGGGTTTGATAAGGTTCTCGCTACCTTTTCTTAAACATCTTAAGCTATACTTAAAGATACTAAGCTGTTTTTGTGTTGCTTAGTGTAGCATTTTATCGTCTATATACGCAGGAGAAATGCCGCTCGTTTGCCCTTTGCCGCTTTGCGTCTTTAAACCCTGCTAATCTAGGTTGTACTCGCAGGCGCATCGCCATACAATAGACAGCATCGGCAATGAGCATAGCGCTGTATTTGCCCCTATAAAAACGTCATCTTGCGAGGTAGCTTTGAGCGTACGTTCTGATACTAATAACACTTCGACTAACCATTCTTCGACCGATAACGACTTTGAGGCGTCCTCCAACGAACAGCCCCAAAAAAGCGCAAAAGGCCCAAAAGGATCAGTAGGCTTAATCACGCCTAAGACGATGCACTTCTCCGAGCCGCTGACTTTGGAGTGTAATCGCACTTTGCCATCCTTTGATCTGGTCTATGAGACTTATGGCACCTTGAATGCAGACAAGTCGAATGCGATTTTGATCTGTCATGCCTTATCTGGCAGTCATCATGCTGCTGGCTACTATAATGAGGACGATAAAAAAGCCGGCTGGTGGGATAATATGATCGGCCCTAATAAAGCCATCAATACCAATCAGTTCTATGTGGTGTGCGTTAACAATATCGGTAGCTGTTTTGGCTCTACTGGCCCGACCACTGTCAATCCTGAGAGCGATGACGGACAAGTCTATGGCCCTGACTTTCCGCTGATCACCATCAAAGATTGGGTCAAAACCCAAGCCATGCTCTCTGATCGCTTAGGCATCGATATCTGGCATGCTATCGTTGGCGGCTCGATGGGCGGTATGCAAGCCATGCAGTGGTCCGTGGACTATCCTGATCGCCTTAAACGCTGTGTGGTCATCGCTTGTACGCCGAAGCTATCCGCGCAAAACATCGCCTTTAACGAAGTGGCGCGGCAGTCTATCTTGTCAGATCCTGACTTTATGGACGGACGCTATCTACAAGCAGGCACGTACCCTAAGCGCGGCTTGATACTGGCGCGGATGGTCGGTCATATCACTTATCTAACCGATGATGCGATGAAAGCTAAGTTCGGCCGCGACCTAAAGTCCGGCAAGTTTATGTACGGCTACGATGTCGAGTTTCAGGTTGAGAGCTACCTGCGTTATCAAGGCGAGCGCTTTAGCAAAAACTTCGATGCCAATACTTATCTTTTGATGACCAAAGCCTTAGACTATTTTGATCCAACGCGTGGCTATCAAGCACAGATTGAGCAGCAAGCGCTAAGTGATAATGAGGACAAGCAGCAAAGTATCGATCAGGTGATAGCAGACGCTGAACAAGAGGTCGAAGAAGCCGCTGTGGTAGAAGGCTCTATTGAGCTTAATGATTTAAAGACTGCCTTTGCTCATGCGCAGTGCCAGTATCTGATTGTATCGTTTACCACCGATTGGCGCTTCGCTCCTGAGCGCTCACAAGAGATTGTCGACGCGCTAATGGCGACAGGTAAACCGGTCAGCTATACCAATATCGACGCACCGCATGGTCATGATTCTTTTCTTTTCGATATCCCGCGCTATATGGGGGCTATCAAAGGCTTTTTGACGGCGCCGTTTATCAGCGATCATAACACTACAGACAAGCAACAGCCCAATCAGCTAACAGGAGCGCGCTCATGAGAATGGATTATCAACTCGCTGAGCGCTGGATTGCGCCGCGCTCGCACATCTTAGACTTAGGCTGCGGCAACGGCGAGCTACTCGCGCATTTGCAGCAGCAGCTCGGCGTTAGCGGCTATGGCATTGAGATCGATGAGCACAAAATAAACGAGGCCATCGGCAAAGGCTTATCTATCGTCGAACAAGATCTCAATGACGGCCTTGAGCGCTTCGCAGATGACAGCTTCGATACCGTGGTGATGGCGCGAGCGCTACAAGCGGTCAAAAACCCTGACGAGCTGCTCCTCGATATGCTGCGCGTCGGCCGTGAAGCAGTGATTACCTTTCCCAACTTCGCCCACTGGCAAAACCGGATTCATTTAGGACTCAAAGGCATGATGCCGGTCTCAGAAGCCCTGCCCTATGAATGGTACAACACCCCGAATATTCATCTATGTACCTTCAAGGACTTTGAGCAGCTGTGCGCTAAGCATAATATTCGTATTCTTAACCGTTTTGCGGTGAGCGACTCTGAAAAAGGCTATGCGCCGCTTATGTCAACCTTGGTGCGTCAAGCGCCAAACTTGCTAGCGGATGTGGCTATTTACCGAGTAACTAAAGCCTAGAGCGTTTAATGAGTTTAAAGATAGTGGTAATAACTAAGCGCCGTAACTCTCATAAAATAGGAATAAATAAGGTTACAAAGTAGGTTATAGACTTGTGGCAATAAGTCACGCTAATGTAACTCTATGATTTTATTGGCTTCCTGCGGCGCTGAACTGTGGTAAAAGTAGGTAATTAGTATTTGAGTTTCGTAACTTTGAGTGTTAAGCTTACAAAATATTGTCAATGACAACCCATTTTCGACCGTTTATCTGGCGCTTTAGTATAAGCAATATGGCTAAAAAGGACTTTACCCCAGCCGCTACCCTAAGATAAGCTCAAGCATATTTATTACTTATTCAACAACGATATTACTCAAACGAAGATATTGTTTGTTCACTCATTACTCACTGCCTATTTTGGAGCCGCTATGAAACTCTTAAAAGCTGCCTTATTCACCGCTCTATTTTCTTGTGCTGGCCTAGCCAATGCTGAGCTAATCTCAAACGTACCGCTTGATACCTCACGTTTTGAGCTAATGTCAGTTAGTGATTTATCTGCTCGCGCTGCCCAAGGTAGCGATCACGCGCAGTTCTATCTTGCCAAGCGTCTACAAAAAGGCCAAGGCGTCAAGCAAAACACGCAGCAAGCGATCCAGTGGTACACCCGCGCCGCCGAGCAAGGCGTTGCTCCTGCGCAGCTCAATCTAGCGATTATGTATCTTCGCGGTGAAGGCGTTCAGCCAAACATCCAGCAGGCGCGTAAATGGTTAGAAAAAGCAGCCATGCGCGGCGACAACCGTGCCAGCTACACGCTTGCGCTACTCGATGAGAAGCAAAAAAACCTAGTCGACGCTTATAAGTGGTATGACCTAGCGGCTCGTGATGGCATGCTAGATGAAAAGGTACGTAATAAAGCGCGTGGTAAAATCGGTCAGTTAGCGCTTAACTTATCCTCTTCTGATATCGCAAGCGCTCGTAGCAAAGCGGATACTTGGTTTCAGAGTAAATAAATCGGCGTCAATAAAGCAAGTAAGCTTTAGCGCAGATGTCGTTTACCAATAGATCCAGCCTTTGTGCTGGATTTTTTATGGCTATAAAATAAGCGCTCAGCATCACTTAAGGACTGACGCCAATAGATGAAATTTGCTACTATCTATCCTATTATTAGCGAATCTTTTGCTAACACATATTTTGTTAGCCCATACTTTATTCAAATACCGTTATGCAGGTGATCCCATTATGGCCAAAAATGCCTTACAAGCGCAGCTCCTAAAAGCAGGTCTAGTAGACGATAAAAAAGCCAAAAAAATAAGCAAACAAGCTCAGCACGCCAAGCGAACTGGCGACGCTGCGGCTACTGAAAGCAAAAAAGCCCTAGCCGCCGCGCAAGCTGAAAAGGCTGAAAAGGATCTCAAGCTCAATCAGCAAAAGCAGCAGCAGTTAGAAGAAAAAACCCTACGCGCCAATATCATTCAGATGATAAAGCAGCATCAAATCACCGAGACCGATGGCGAGGTCAGCTATCAGTTCGTCGATGACTCTAAGATTAAGAAGATTTACACCACGCAGAAGCTCTACGAGCAAATCGTCGCAGGTTTTGTGGTCATCGCGCGTTTAGAAGACGACTACGCACTACTGCCACGACCGCTTGCTGATCGTATCAATGCTAAGTTAGAGGGCTTCATCGTAGTGTCGAATGATAAGTCCGAGAATGAGATGGAAGAAGATGATCCATACGCGGCGTATGTGATTCCAGATGATTTGATGTGGTAGGAACTTAATTCAAAACAGAGAATCCAGCTTAGATGCTGGATTTTTTATTCTTAAGCCTTATTTAGAACTTGAGTCATAGTATAGTCGATACCCTTCAAAAATGACGTAGCGCTGCTGCGATGTTTCTTTTGAATAACAGTTATGCAGCGTCGAACAATAACAGCACGCAAGCAAAATTTATAACTAATAGTTTTACTGCAAACTGACTATATCAGCAATAAAATATTCAAAACTTGAGCCAAATTTGCTACACTACGCCCGCGCTAACCAATTCCACAATCAGGTTAGTGTTATTGCTAGTATTAGATAGCTATCCTAAATGAATCAATGCACTAGGTTTACGTCCTAGCCCGCAGGAGACCCGTATGAGCACCAACAACCCCACTGCAACATCAGCACCCGCCTACGATAGCGAAACCAACAATATCGTTGTCGCGGCGCTTTATAAGTTTACTCGCTTCGATAATTATGAAGACTATCGCCAGCCCATCTTAGATACCATGCTGAGTAACGATGTCAAAGGCACATTGTTGATTGCTAGCGAAGGCATCAACGGGACGATTTCAGGCACACGCTCGGGCATCGATAATGTCTTAGATTACTTGCGTAGTATCGAAGCCGTTGGCAGCTTTACCTTTAAAGAGTCTTATACCAACGAGCAGCCGTTTTATCGCACCAAAGTGAAGCTCAAAAAAGAGATCGTCACGATGGGCGTCGAAGATATCGACCCTTTGCAGTCGGTTGGGCGCTACGTCAAGCCAAAAGACTGGAACGCGCTGATCTCTGATCCAGAAGTCATCCTCATCGATACCCGTAACGATTATGAAGTGCAAATCGGCACCTTTGAAAATGCCATTAACCCTAATACTGAAACCTTTCGCGAGTTTCCAGAATACGTGGCAAAAGAGCTCGATCCTGCCAAGCATAAAAAGGTGGCGATGTTCTGCACTGGCGGTATCCGCTGCGAAAAATCCACCGCTTATATGCGCGAGCAAGGCTTTGAAGAGGTCTATCACTTAGAGGGCGGCATCCTCAAATATCTAGAAGAAGTGCAAAAAGAAGACTCTATGTGGCAAGGCGACTGCTTCGTCTTTGATAATCGCGTCTCGGTCAATCACGACCTAGAAAAAGGCGATTATGAGCAATGCTTTGCTTGCCGGATGCCGATCACTCAAGAGGATATGCAAAGCCCCGCCTATAGTAAAGGTGAGTCTTGCCCGCATTGTATCGGTAAAGCGACCGACGAGCAAAAAGCGCGTTTTCGCGAGCGTGAGCGGCAGATGCAATTAGCTAAGGCTCGCGGTGAAGCGCACATCGGTAGCGAAGTCAAAGAGGTGATGGAAAAACGTAAAATGGCAAAAGAGGAAGCACGTCGTCAGGCAGATGAAGCCAATAACGCAAAGTAGTTATATTGTATAGAAGATCGCCTTAGCCCAGCAGCGACCCTATAAAACTTTAATCGGCAATATAAAAAAGAGACTCACTTAGGAGTCTCTTTTTTGTCTTAAGCTATAGCTAGTAACTTAGAACAAGATACGCACACGGATCGTTTCTTCGACATCTTTGAGTTGATCAAGCGCTGCAGTTGAGTCGTTATAATCGACATCCATCACTAGATAACCGACATCGTCTTCGGTCATAAGGCTTTGCGCTAAGATATTGATACCCGCTTCGGCGAACAGGCGGTTGATTTGCGAGAGGACGCCTGGTACGTTTTTGTGGATGTGTAATAGACGATGCGAGCCTTCTTTGAATGGTATCGACACTTCTGGGAAGTTGACTGCGGTCGCCGTATCGCCTTGGTCTGAGTATTTTACAAACTTCTCAGCCACTTCTAGACCGATATTCTCTTGCGCCTCTTGCGTTGAGCCGCCGATATGCGGCGTCAAGATGACATTGTCGAACTTACGTAGTGGCGACTCGAACTCTTGATCGGCAGATTTTGGCTCTTTAGGGAACACATCAATCGCCGCGCCGAGCACTTTACCCGACTCGATAACTGCGGCTAGATCATCAATCTCCACACAAGTACCGCGAGCGGCATTGATAAAGTAGCTGCCCTCTTTCATCTGCGCGAACTGCTCAGCGCCCATCATATAGCGCGTGCTTGGTACGTCTGGCACATGCAAAGTGACGATATCAGCGGTAGAGAGTAGCTCCTCTAGGCTGCCAACTTGTACCGCGTTACCTAATGGCAGCTTAGTCACCACGTCATGATAAATGACTTTCATGCCGAAGCTTTCGGCTAGTACGGATAGCTGCGAGCCGATAGAGCCGTAGCCGACGATACCGATGGTCTTACCACGCACTTCGTGCGAGTTTTTGGCAGACTTGCCCCAGCCGCCGCGATGGACGGTCGCATTCTTCTCTGGAATACCGCGATACAGCATGATAGCTTCGGCTAATACCAGCTCAGCCACTGAGCGCGTATTGGAATAAGGGGCGTTGAAGACCGGAATACCCATCTCGCGTGCCGCTTCAAGATCGACTTGGTTGGTACCAATACAAAAACAGCCAATACCGATGAGTTTCTCGGCTTTTTCTAATACTTGACGCGTGAGCTGCGTACGCGAGCGAATACCGATGAAATGCGCATCTTTGATTTTTTCGATCAGCTCCTCTTCATCAAGCGCGTGGCTTAAGTATTCGATATTGCTATAACCCGCTCCTTCTAATACTTTTAAAGCGTTTTCATGCAAGCCTTCTAGTAATAGAAAACGAATTTTATCTTTTTGTAATGATAATGCCATACGAGATCTTTCCTATGATTTGTTAAGTGAGCAGTTGATTGATAAGTAGGGTGTGAGCCGTGTATCTGCTCGACTCTGTTTAAAGATAATACTACGCTACTGATATGCTTTTTTTAGCGTACTGCTTTTACAGACGCTGCCAAAACTCATGCCAGTAGTTTGCCCTAACTCTAGTATCGGTTTAAAACTATCGCTTTTAAAACCATCGCTTTTAAAACCATCACTTTTAACACCATCACCGTTCAAACAAGTATGACCATTAAAAAAGTGAAAGCGACGCCCTCTTGTATTATCACTCACTTATGATGAATAAAAACAATGCGTTTATATTACACAAAATTGCCCAAGGATGTTAGGGAATAACAGGAATAAGTCGTCATCGTTTTGGTTAATAATGACTATTTGAGCCTTGCATCTGCTTAGATATAGCACCGTGATGTGCTAATATTAGACTTATCTAATCTCTTCCCCTTTATCTATTGCTACTGCTAAATCGCCGAGACTATTATGAATGATATCGTTACCGAAAACCAACCGGCCCATGAGCGCACTCACGCCGCAAAGCAAGCAGACATTAATGAGCCAAGCTTGCAGTCTGCTACTGATACTGCAGCAGTGCAAGCTATTTTACAAGCTCTGCTTCATAGCCATCAGTTTGAAGAGAGCCAAATCAAAACCGATAGCGAGAGCCTAGAGCATTGGGGTAAAGATTGGACCAAACATTTTGCGCCGGCCGCCTCTGCCATCGTCTTCCCAAAATCGACCGAGCAAGTGCAAGCGATTGTATTATTAGCCAATGAGCATGACGTCGTCTTAACCCCAAGCGGTGGTCGTACTGGTCTCTCGGCGGGCGCAGTAGCCGCGAATGGCGAGATCGTCGTCAGCATGGATAAGATGAATCAGATTGGCACTTTTTATCCCGCTGATCGTATGGTTGAGATCGAAGCGGGCGTGGTCACCGAGCAGCTCCAGCAGTTCGCTGAATCCAAAGACTTATACTACCCCGTTGACTTTGCTTCGGCAGGCTCGAGCCAAATGGGCGGTAATATCGGCACCAATGCCGGCGGTATCAAGGTGATCCGCTACGGCATGACGCGTCAATGGATTATGGGCTTAACGGTAGTGACAGGCAAAGGCGATATCTTGCATCTCAATCGCGGGATGATCAAAAACGCCACCGGTTATGACTTGCGTCAACTCTTTATTGGTTCTGAGGGTACGTTGGGTCTAGTCACTCAGGCGCAGATTAAGCTCGATCGTCTGCCTCAAGACTTAAGCGTCATGGTGCTGGGTATGGATAGCTTCAATGACGTTATGAACGTACTCTCCGCCTTTCAAGCGAAGATTGATCTAACCGCCTTTGAGTTCTTTGATGATACCGCTATCGATAAGCTGATGGCGCACGGTCAAGTACAAGAGCCATTTGAATCGCGCACTAAGTTTTATACGCTACTTGAGTTCGAAGCACCTTATGAGCCCATTATGGATAAGGCGATGGCGATCTTTGAAGACTGTATGAATGAGGGCTGGGTCGTCGATGGGGTCATGAGTCAGAGCCTGGCGCAAGCGGCAGAGCTATGGAAGCTACGCGAGTATATCTCTGAGACCATCTCAGTATTCACCCCGTATAAGAACGATGTGTCAGTGCTGATCAGCTACGTGCCTGAGTTTATTGAAGAGATCGATGCGATCGTCAGCAGCAATTATCCTGACTTTGAAGTGTGCTGGTTTGGCCATATTGGCGATGGCAACTTACATCTTAATATCTTAAAGCCTGAGAATATGAGCAAGGACGATTTCTTTGATGAGTGTCAAATCGTCAATAAATATGTGTTTGAAACCGTAGAAAAATATGGCGGCTCGGTATCAGCAGAGCATGGCGTGGGTATGACTAAGAAGCCTTATCTCAACTATAGTCGCAGTGATACTGAGATTGATTATCTACGCGAAGTCAAAAAAGTCTTTGATCCCAATAATATTATGAATCGCGGTAAGATTTTTGATATGTAATAAGGCTATTGATTTCAAAATCGCAGTAAAAAACGACGCTAAACATTTAGTCTAGCGTCGTTTTTAGTTTTATGATTGAGGTGCTGACTTAAAAAGCTAAAAGGCTTAGCAGATAATCGCTGATTGGCTCGCCAGGTTTGTAATCAGTAATTGAGCAGCAGTAAGCCGACCACTAATAATACCGCCAAAAACCCTTGCACGACTAAGAAAGCTTGGTGCGGCGCGGCCACGTGCTTGATCATATTACCCATGGCATTATAAGTGATACCCGCAGCTTTGATGTGCGGCGGCGTCTGAAAATCTTTAATCACTTGCAAAAACTGCTCAGTACGCTGGCTACTCCAACCATGCGGCGCAAAAGGTAGGAATGGGGAGAGTTGCATCGCCTGCTGTTTGGTCGCAGGGGACCACAGCCAGCGCTCCAAAAACAGTAAGCGCATACGCCAATCTGAAAAGATACGCTGATCAATGGTTTCGAGTAAGAGTATCTTGATGTTTTTATGACGATTATCCGCAAATATTCGCTGTTGTAGCGCTAGTACTTTCGCTTTTTCGCCTTCTAAACATTGCAAAAAATGGCTATTGCCATAACATAGCGTACCAGTAATACCTTGCTGCTCATTATAATCACGCGCATGCGCTTCTACTTCATCAAATATCGAAGCTTTTAGGCGCGAATGGAGCGTCAAACTACTCACATAAACCAAACGAATCAAAGCGGTTTCTGCTGTTTTATCTAAAGCTTTAACCGTATCGGTATGGTTTAGAAGTAAGGTCATATGCAATCCTAATAGTGGTTTACCTGACTAGTAGACCAAATAAATAAACTAAACTAGCGGTGACTGTCACGCTTACTAGGATTAACTAGTAACCTGTTGCGCAAATGTTATGATGACAAACACAGATTTTCGAGAGACAAAATAAAGGATAGATTCTAAATAGAAACTGGCAAGTAATTGTTATTATTAATTATTGTATCATTCGTACTACGGATTTAATACTTTTTTTTATAAACCAAGAAAAACAGAAAACTGACTGATAAACAAGCCTAGTTAAAGGCGTAGCTTATGCATTTAAGCGAACAAATAGTTGTTTAAAAACCCATCAAACCATAGCAAATAAAGAAAGTTAATCACAGCCAACCTACGTTCAATGGCTAACACTACCAAAATAGGAACACCGATGAGCAAGATAGAAAAACTAGACGACTTTCATTTAACGATTGCCGAGATTAAGAAAAAAGACTATCCACAAGTCAAAGAGCTGATGGATCGCGTCTACGTCAACTTAGGCGGCGCTTGGTCAAAGACCACGATTCACACTCTAATCGATGCCTTTCCTGAAGGCCAAATTGCCTTATTTGACCATGATAAGCTGATCGGGATGGTGCTATCGATGCGCGTCGATTATGCCAAATTCTCAAACCCGCATACTTATGACGATCTTATCGGTCATAGAGAGATCATAAAAGACAATCCTAAGGGCGACGCTATCTACGGGTTGGATGCGCTTATCGATCCTGAGTATCGCGGTTATCGTTTGGGCCGACGCCTCTATGATGCGCGTAAAGAGCTGTGCCGGCAGATGAACTTTCGCTCTATCTTAGCTGGTGGCCGTATTCCTAAATATTATAACCATCAGGACTTGACGCCAGGCGAGTATATCGACGCTGTTGAATCACGTGAGATTCATGATCCGGCGCTCTCTTTTCAGCTGTCTAACGGCTTTATCGTCAAGCGTATTTTGACCGGCTACCTGCCTGATGATAAGCAGTCCAAAGGCTTTGCAACGCTCCTTGAGTGGGCTAATATCTACTATGAGCCCAAAGACTACAAGCCGAACACTCGCAAGTCTGAGGTGCGTATCGGCGGTATTCAATGGCAGATGCGTGAGGTCGAGTCGCCTGAGGAGCTACTACAACAAGTCGAGTTCTTCGTTGATATCATGGCCGATTATAATTCTGACTTTGCTTGCCTGCCAGAATTCTTTAACGCGCCCTTGATGGGACTATGCGAGTCGACGGATCAAAACGTTGCCATTCGCTTTTTGGCAGATTATACCGAATGGTTTAAGAATGAAATCTCGCATTTAGCCGTCAGCTATAACGTCAACGTCATTACCGGCTCTATGCCGCTACTCGATGAAAACGATACCCTCTATAACGTCAGTTACTTATGTCGCCGTGATGGCACCGTTGAGGAGCAGCGCAAAATTCATATCACCCCCCACGAGCGTAGCGCTTGGGTGATTGAGGGCGGCGATGAGGTAAAAGTATTCGATACGGATGCCGGCCGCGTTGGTATTTTAGTCTGTTATGACGTTGAGTTCCCAGAGCTTGCGCGTCTCATGGCACTCGATGATATGGATATCTTATTTGTGCCGTTTTGGACAGACACTCAAAATGGCTACTTGCGCGTACGCCACTGCGCCCAAGCCCGCGCGATTGAAAACGAGTGCTATGTGATGATTTGCGGCTCAGTCGGTAACCTGCCACAAGTTGAGAGCTTAGATATTCAGTATGCGCAGTCGTCTATCTTCTCGCCCTCTGACTTTGCTTTTCCGCATGATGCGATTATGGCGGAGACCACGGCTAATACGGAGATGGTATTCTTCTCCGATTTAAATTTAGACAAGCTCATTCATGTGCGTAATGAAGGCTCTGTACATAATTTACTCGATCGCCGTGACGACTTATTTAGCCTAAAGTGGAAGCGTAAATCTAAAGTTTCTGCTAGTAAGTTAAGCGATGAAGAGCGCCGCGAAAACTCAGGCAGCGTACTATTAGGCGATCCGCTACAAAACCGCGCGCAAAAATCTTAAATGTTGATCTATTAAACGCTCAAGTAAACACTTAACTTTTTATAAACGGCTGACCTTTCAGCCGTTTATTTTTATCCTTAGATTAACACACCAAGTGCAACGCTAATTAATATTATAGAACGCCTGCATAGGCGTCTTAAACCCTAATCGTTT
>NZ_JBEOPC010000021.1:0-55813 GCF_040309765.1 Psychrobacter sp. TB20-MNA-CIBAN-0197 | reverse complement strand
TTATTATTTTTAACATCGAATCGCCTAAAAAATAGTCGCTGTCAGTGCCATGGTCGAATGTTCAACACGCCCTAATAAAGTCTTAGCATCAATGACTTAAACGTTTGCGACAAAATATTGCTATAAAAAAGGCATACTTATCACAGTATGCCTCAATGTTTATTAATAACAACCCGATTTTAAATTTTAGATAGCTTATTCTGCGTGGTCCATACATAAAGTGGCGTAAGGCACGGCTTTTAGACGCTCTTCTTGGATAGGCTCACCGCAGACTTCACACTCAGTATAAGTCCCGTTTTCGATACGGCTTAGCGCCTCATTAACATAAATAAGGTTCTGCCTAGCTTCTTCAGCCAGCAGCTGGCGCGTATCGTTTTGACGAATAGAGATCGCTTGATCTTCCCAGTCTTTATTGAGCTCGTCTTGCGGGTTTTGAATATGGTCTTCGATAGTATCGATGCGGGTTTGGTATTCTTCTTGTAGCTCTAATAGTGTCTTTTTGGCCGCATCTAAATCAATACTCATTGTACTCTCCTATTGGTTTTTGTTGTTTTGTACCGTAACAGCTTAAGGCGAATAAGCAAATAGTGCCACCACGAAATGTTACTGATATTTATTGAATAGGTTTATAAGGGCGTGTTGAACATTCAAATATTAGGACTGCTGATAGATAAAATCGCACCAAACTAGGCGTAAACCGACGATAATGTCGAGGCCTTAGCTAGGTTTACAACACCGTTTGGGGTGATTTTAGCATCAGCCCTTCGGGGCGGGGCTCTTTTTTGCCAATACATGGCGAAATTGTCTATCCTAGAATGACTAGGCTTCGAAAATTTCACTGCGTATTGCCTGAAAAATAGCCGCCGCCAGTGCCACATTTGAATGTTCAACACGCCCTAAAAGCGTTTATCGAAGGTTTGTTATCATGTGGCCTGTTTTGTTAAGTATAAATATAAGCGAGATAAAGTTGACGGTATATGAAATAGACCGCTAAAATGCGGCCAGCAAATAACGCTATACATAAGAGCCAGCATATGAGGGCTAGCGATTAAAAGCTAGCTGGTAACAAGTTAGCAGATGCGGCTTGTAAAATGAAATAGTGTCAAAGCAGTTGGACGTGCTCAACATGAGCTAATGAATAAATTAAGCATTCAATAAGAGACGATAAGGTAGAGAAGGTCATGAACTTTTTGCGTATGAGTGAGCTGGAATTGGCGGATAAGATGGTTTTAATTCGTGAAGATCTCAATGTCCCCATCAAAGACGGCAAAGTGATGAGCGATGCCCGTTTACAAGCAAGCTTGCCAACGATCAAAATGGCTTTAGACAAAGGCGCAGCTGTTATTATTTGCTCTCATTTAGGTCGTCCGACTGAAGGTAGTCCGGAAGATAAATACTCGCTTGCGCCAGTTGCCGACTATTTGACCCAAAAGCTGGGCACGCAGATTGATAAACCGGTCACTTTAAACCGTGATTATTTAGAGCAGAGTGTCGACATTCAGCCAGGAGAGGTGGTACTGCTTGAGAACGTTCGCTTCAATAAAGGCGAGAAGAGTAACGATGCTAGCTTATCGCAGCATTATGCTGACTTATGCGATGTCTTTGTGATGGATGCTTTTGGCACCGCTCATCGGGCGCAGGCATCTACAGAAGGGGTGACCCAAGCGATGCATCAGGCGGATAAAGTCGCTTGTGCAGGGCCACTACTAGCGGCTGAGCTCGATGCACTCAGCCGCGCGCTTGAGACGCCGGCTCAGCCTATGCTAGCGATTGTTGGCGGCTCAAAAGTTTCTACGAAGCTTGAGGTGCTGCATAGCCTAGCTGCCGTCTGCCGCCAAATTATCGTTGGCGGTGGTATTGCTAACACTTTTTTAGCAGCAAAAGGGCACAATGTTGGCGCTTCTTTATTTGAGGCAGACTTAGTCGATACCGCGCGTGATATTATGGCCAAAACTGACATTTTATTACCAGAGTATGTGGTTACCGCCAGCAAGAATGACATCGATTTTGCAGATTTTACCGGCTCACTGCAGCAAGCCAAGGCTGAGGTAAAAGCGGTTACCGATATAGCCGCTGACGATATGATCTTAGATGTCGCTGAGCCAAGCGCCAAAAAACTAGCCGACGCTATCAATAATGCGAAGACTATTCTTTGGAATGGCCCGGTTGGGGTCTTTGAAGTGGATGCTTTTGGTACAGGCACCCAAATTATCGCTAGAGCTGTGCAAGACAGCGACGGGTTTTCGATAGCTGGTGGCGGCGATACGCTAGCAGCTATTGATAAATATCAAGTCGCTGATGGCGTGAGCTATATGTCGACAGGCGGCGGCGCGTTCTTAGAATTTGTTGAAGGGAAGGTTTTACCTGCCGTAGCCGCCTTACAATTGAGCGCTTAAAATCGCTGATAGTAACACTAGAAGTACAAACTTCATAAATTAACTCAGGTAGGCTGTCAAATTATTCGCAAACGTTATCGTCATTTAATAGCGTTGAAGAATAATAGTATGGAGCAGTTATTATATTGTTAATATACTGAAAATTTTATTGCATGTCCTATTTGCTAACTATAAACTAGCGAAACCATGTAATTTGACATGCATTATTTACGAGAGGTTTATTATGTTAAAACGTCATTTGTTACTTGCCAGTATCCTTGCTGGTACTTTTGCAGTCACTGCATGTAGCCAACAAACTGAAGAGAACACCGAAGCTGCTGTTGAGTCTGCTGGTGATGACATCGCAGCTAACACAGAAGCTGCCGCTACTGAAGCTGAATTGGCTGCTCAAGACGCTGAAGTTGCTGCGCAAAACGCTGGTGATGAAATCGCTCAAGGCGCTGAAACAGCCGGAGCCGCTGCTACTGAAGCGCTAGCTAATACTGGCGATGCTATCGCTGATGGCACAAATGCTGCTGTCGAAGGTACAGCTGAAGCCGTAGCTGACGGTGCTGACGCTACAGAAGACGCTGCTAATGAAGTGGCCGTAGAAGCGGACCAACAGTACTAATACTCATTTAAGCCGCTGACACTATTTTGCACTAGCTTTAAGAGCACTGAGTTAAAGATAAATCTCTACTTTATTGAAGAAGCCTTGGTTATTACCAAGGCTTTTTTTTGCGTTTAGTCGTGCCAACTAACCTTGTCTATTATTAGGTTTTATGATTAAGGTGGCAAAAAGATAAATACAGACACAAGCACTACGAGAGAGGGGTATATTTTGCTATAATCGCCCCGCAACAATTATCAGTGTTACTTTCATGTCTTTAAAATTTAAATAGAGAGCGTTTTATGGCCTTAATATCCCTACGTCAGCTACTAGATCATGCCGCTGAGCATAGCTACGGCGTACCTGCTTTTAATGTCAACAACCTAGAGCAGATGCGAGCAATCATGATGGCAGCCGACGCTTGTGATTCACCAGTGATAGTGCAAGCAAGTGCAGGAGCACGTACTTATGCTGGATCCGCTTTTTTGCGTCATCTCATTCTAGCGGCTATTGAAGAATGGCCGCATATTCCGGTCGTTATGCACCAAGATCATGGTATGTCGCCGGCGATCTGTCAGCGTTCTATTCAGCAAGGGTTCTCCTCAGTGATGATGGATGGCTCTTTAGGTGAAGATGGCAAAACACCGATGGACTATGACTACAATGCTAGCGTCACTCGTGAAGTCGTCAAGTTCTCTCATGCCTGCGGCGTCTCAGTAGAAGGGGAGATCGGCTGTTTGGGTAGCCTTGAGACGGGCATGGCAGGCGAGGAAGATGGTTCTGGCGCGGAAGGCGTGTTAGGTCATGAGCAGTTATTAACCAGCAGCGACGAAGCCGAGCAGTTCGTCAAAGACACCCAAGTCGATGCACTAGCGATCGCAATCGGTACTAGCCATGGTGCCTATAAATTCACCCGTCCGCCGACTGGCGACATCTTATCTATCGAGCGGGTCAAAGAGATTCATGCGCGTATCCCCAATACGCATCTAGTGATGCACGGCTCGTCATCGGTACCGCAAGAATGGCTCAAAGTTATCAATGAGTATGGCGGCGATATCGGCGAGACTTACGGCGTACCCGTCGAGCAAATCGTTGAAGCGATTAAGCATGGTGTACGTAAGGTGAATATCGATACTGACTTGCGTCTGGCATCCACAGGGGCGATTCGTCAGCATTTGGCCCAAAACCCGAGCAACTTTGATCCGCGTAAATACTTCAAAGCGTCTATGCAAGCGATGTCCGACATCTGTACTAATCGCTTTGAAGCCTTTGGCTCAGCAGGTCAAGCGCATAAAATTCGTCCGATTAGCCTTGAGGGTATGGTTGAGTTTTATAAGTAAGTTTACTTGGTCAAAATAGCTTATTTAATGATATCTTATAACTCTATTAACGATAGGTGGCGCATATGATAGGACTGATTACTGGGCAAGTGCAGCATTTGATGGCATCAACCGCTTGTATTATGACCGCCTCTGGGGTGGGTTATGATATCGAGCTGCCGCTGTCGTCGTTCTGTCAGTTGCAGCTTGAACAGCAAGCGAGTATCTGGACGCACTTACATGTGCGTGAAGATGCGCAGCTACTGTTTGGCTTTATCGATCGTAAAGAGCGCGACGTGTTTCGGCAACTGATCAAAATCAACGGCGTCGGTGCTAAGATGGCTTTAGCGATGCTTTCAGCGATGTCAGCTGCGGAGCTCAAAATGCACGTTGAAGCGGATTCGGAAGTTGCGCTCACTCGCATACCAGGTATCGGCAAAAAAACCGCGCAGCGCTTGCTGATTGAGCTCAAAGATAAGCTGAAAAACATTGAGGTTGATGATAGTTCTTTAGTGCTTGATGTAGAGCCTGTTGTTGTCACCTCTGAAGGTAGTATTTTAGCGGAGGTGGAAGGGGCGCTAGTGAGCTTGGGCTATAAAGAAAAAGAAGCTCAGCAAGCCATCAAGGCAGCCAAAGCTGACGGCGCTACCTTTGATGACACCCAAAGTCTACTGAAAGCGACCTTGCAGCAGTTGTCGAGATTTTAGTTAACTTCGCTGATCACAACTTTTAATTCTTCATAAATAAGCGACACTAGATGTCGCTTATTTACCTTATATTGTCTCTGAATTAGGGTTTATGCATGACATAGACCAATACTTTGGTTATGCTATTTGCTAACTCAATATTTTTATAAAATGATACAACTATGACCCAAGAGCGATTAATTAATCCCTTAGAAGGCGCAGGTGATACGCCTGATGCCAATATTCGTCCGTCATTACTCGCTGAATATATCGGACAGCCGGTGGTGCGTGAGCAGATGGAGGTGTTCATTGGTGCGGCGCGGGCTCGTGATGAGGCGCTAGATCATACGCTGATATTTGGTCCACCCGGTCTAGGTAAAACCACGCTTGCCAATATCATTGCGCGTGAGATGGGCGGCAATCTGCGCTCAACCTCAGGGCCAGTGCTTGAGCGGGCAGGTGATTTGGCGGCGATGCTGACCAACTTAGAGGCAGGCGATGTGTTATTTATTGATGAGATTCATCGTTTAAGCCCAGTTATCGAAGAGATCCTTTATCCAGCGATGGAGGACTTTCAGCTCGATATTATGATTGGCGAGGGGCCCGCTGCCCGCTCCATTAAGCTTGATCTGCCGCCTTTTACTTTGGTTGCGGCGACGACGCGAGCGGGCCTACTGACCTCACCGCTACGTGATCGCTTCGGTATCGTGCAGCGCTTGGAGTTTTATAATATCGCTGATCTGACCACTATTGTTAGCCGCGCAGCGCGCTTGATGGGAGTTCCTATGAGCGAAGATGGGGCAGTGGAGATTGCACGCCGTGCTCGTGGTACGCCAAGGATTGCCAATCGCTTGCTGCGCCGAGTACGCGATTATGCTGAGGTTAGAGGCGATGGTAGTATCAATGGAGTAATAGCGGCAAGTGCGCTTGATATGCTAGCCGTTGATAGACGCGGGCTTGACCACTTAGATAGACGCTATATCGAGATTTTGTTAGAGCGTTTTGATGGTGGACCTGCAGGCGTGGAAGCCGTCGCGGCCGCCATGGCTGAGGATAGAGGTACGCTTGAGGATGTCATTGAGCCCTACCTTATTCAGCAAGGTTATGTACTGCGTACTGCGCGCGGCCGCATATTGACGCAGATGGCGATCGATCAGATGGAGTAGGTTTGTAAGTTTTATCGCTGTTTAAAACATGACGGCCATTTAGAATAAAAAAAGCGCTCACTTTTTTAGAGAGCGTTTTTTATTTTAAAAGAACTTACAAAAGCAGTTATCAGCTTATGAATCAGCTGTAGCTAGCGACTGTGGCCAAATCTTCCCCGGATTAAGAATGTTGTTTGGGTCAAGTGCAGACTTTATTGCTTGCATAACGGCGACGCTATTACCGTGTTCTTGTGCCATATGTTTTTGTTTGCCTTGACCGATACCGTGCTCGCCGGTACAAGTGCCTTCCATCTCGATGGTACGTACCGCTAGACGGCTAATAATAGCATCGGCCGTGGCGATCTCCTCAGGGTTCTCGGTATCGACTAATAGTAACACATGAAAATTACCATCGCCGAAAACAAATAGGCTTTAACGTCTTATAGCAGTAAAGATCATAGCAGTAACTATGACAGTGTCACTAACCTTGCTAGCGCTACTTTGACTCAGGATTTGAAGATTGTTATTAAGCTAAAATACGCCAAAGCACGGCTAAAACTGCCAAGATATAAAATAGCGGCGACAACCAGCCGATGACTTGGGTGGCAATGGCAATGCTAATCGCGAATCCTGCTAGCGCTAACCAGTCGCGGCGGCGGTCATTGAGCATATCCGCGCGTATTTGCTGCATCTCGCGCAGTTGGCTGTCTTGTCTTGAGCCTTGCGAGGCTAGGCTCTGTAAGCCCTGATCCAGCAGCTTTGGAATATCGGTACTCGATAACAAAATCTCAGGCAGCTGCTGACGTAGCTGCTGCAGATTACGCATAGGATCGAGCTGCTCTTTGATCCATCCGCTTAGAATTGGCTTAGCTAATGACCAGATATCAAGATCAGGATACAGATCGCGGCCTAGACCCTCGACATGCACTAAGGTTTTAAGCAGGAGCATCAGCTGCGGCGGGATACTCATGTGATGGCGGCGGGCAATGTCTAATATCTGCATGAGTACGCCAGCAAAATCTATCTCGTTGATCGATTTTTGCACCATAGGGCCGACCGTACGGCGCATGTCACGTACTAAGGCATGTTTATCGGTATTGGGCGGTATCCAGCCGGCGCGGCTCACAATATCAACTAAGGCGGTGAAGTTATTATTCATCACTGCAAGCAGCATTCGCGCCACTATTAGCTGATCTTCCTTTGATAAAGTACCCATAATGGCACAATCAAGACCGATGTAGCGCGGCGCATGACCTAAGTCGACAGGGGTTATCTCACTATTAAGAGTTTTAACAGGCGGGGTTTCGACAAAGACATTACCCGGATGCATATCGGCATGAAAGAAATTATCACGAAAGACTTGGGTAAAAAATATCGTTAAGCCTTTTTCTGCTAATGCCGCACGGTCATAACCAAGCTTATCAAAGACTTCTACTTGCGAGATCGGCACGCCTTGAATACGCTCCATGACCATGACGTTCTTTGAAGCGTCATAAACCTCAGGCACATACATTAGCGCGGAGCCTAAGAAGTTATTACGCATCTTAGTGGTATTATCAGCCTCTAGCGTCAAGTCGAGCTCATTGAGCATCACTTGCCGATAGTCCTCGACGATATCGATCAGATGCACCGCACGCGCCGCTTCTATGCGCGCAGAGGCCCAACTCGCAAGCTCGCGCAGCAGCTCAAAGTCAGCGACGATAGTCTTTTGAATATCGGGACGCACCACTTTCACGACGACTTCGCGGCCATCAGGCAAGGCAGCGGTATGTACCTGTGCAATGGAGGCGGCGGCTAAGGGTTTAGTATCGAAGCGGGTGAATAGGCTATCAATATTCTGACCTAAGCCATACTTGCTATCTTCGATTTGGGCGATAGCTGTAGCAACATCGAAAGGCTTTACTTTATCTTGTAATTGAATGAGCTGTTCGATGATCTCAGGCGGCACTAAATCACGGCGAGTCGAGAGCAGCTGACCTAATTTTAAGAACAGCGTACCCATATCCTCAAGTGCGTACTTGACGGCATTAGGCTGATGCTTTTTGCCCCAAGCGGCAGGGTGCAGCCGCAGTAAACGCGCTACGGGCTGCAGCTGCGGCGCTTCTTCTACAGGAAAATGGGTGTCGAGTCGATAACTGGCGGCAATACGCCAAAGCTCGAGTAGACGCGTGCGATGAGATAGTAGCATGAATAATAATTACTCTAGATAAGGGACAAGGTTAAAACAGTGGTAGCTGTGTTTGAGAAGATTTCGCAGTAAATTATTGATCTTGTCTTAAACGCGCTTGCTCCATTCTCAGCGCTGTCAGCTTAGCCTGCTCGCGCTCGACATCAGCACGCAGCTTGAGTAGCTGCTGCTTTAGATCGTTCACCTCAGCTTTATCAATTGGATCCGGCTCACTAGTACCTGCGATATCATTGGCCCAGTCAGTGACATCATCAAAGACGCGCTTACCACTGTGGCGTAGTCCCCATTTGAGCTGCGTGATTAATAGCTGTAGCTGACTTGCCATAGGTTTGCCAATCAATGGCTCTAGCTGACCGGCAATGTCAGGATCAAACCCAGCGACTAACTGCTTGAGCTGCATGAGCACTTTGTAGTCTCCCTCTATCGGCAAGTTACCTTTTGGCTCGCGCAGCAAGTTAAGCAGCTGCGCAGGATTATCTACGGTAATAATACAGTCAGGCTGACTGTGGCCTAGCCGCGCCATCTCCATATCTGCCTGCTCGCGCTCATCTAACGGATCGCCGCCGCGCGGCTCAAACACACTAGGAGTCGTTACTGGTTCAAAACGTAGGCGCTTATGATTGAATATAACGTCTAAATGCAGCTCTGGCATCGCCATGTTGAGGCGAAGCACTTTACCAGCAAGCGGCTCAAGACCGGCTTGGGTAATCTCATCACTCATCAAAGCGACATTAATTAGCTTCTCAGCGCCTGCCAAAAGTAAGACCGTTAGCATAATATTCTCACAGTAATCAGATTAGGGTTCAGCTTTAGACTTAAGCAGCTACGCTTTAAAACCGCGATGCACAGCAACGATACCAGCCGTTAAGTTATGATAATCGCAATTGACAAAACCCGCTTGCTGCATCATCTGCTTAAGCGTTTGCTGATTGGGATGCATACGGATTGACTCAGCCAAATACTGATAGCTCTCCGCATCATTAGCGACGATTTTACCCATCATCGGTAGCGCGGTGAACGAGTATAAATCGTAAGCTTTTGATAACGGCTCAAATATGGGTTTAGAGAATTCTAAAATCAGTAGACGTCCGCCGGGCTTGAGCACACGGTACATGGATCGTAGTGCAGCATCTTTGTCCGTGACATTACGTAGACCAAAGCTGATGGTTAATAAATCAAAGCTATCATCATCAAAAGGCGCTAGCGTCTCAGCATTGGCAAGGACAAAATCGACGTTATTGCAGCCGGCATTGATTAAGCGCTCACGGCCAACCTCGAGCATCGCGGCGTTGATATCTGACAGCACGACATGACCGTGACGACCGACTTCACGGCTGAACACCTTTGCTAAGTCGCCTGTACCACCTGCGATATCGAGCACCTTTTGGCCGGCGCGAACCCCTGATAAGCTAATCGCAAAGCGCTTCCACAAACGGTGAATACCAAAAGACATTAAGTCATTCATGATGTCGTATTTTTTGGCGACTGAGGTGAAGACGTCTGCCACGCGCGCTTGTTTTTCAGCCTTATTGACTGTCTTGTAGCCAAAATGCGTTTGCTCTAGACCATCGGTGTCTGGCGTATGCGGGTTATTGATATCGTCGCGCTGATTAAAGGCAGCTTTTTTGCTTGCACCGCTATTTAATGCAGACTGCACCTGAGACTGGGTTTGACTATCAGTAGCCGTATTCGGCATATCATAGTTAGACAGCGAGGTCTGTTGACCTTGCGGGGTTCCTACCGGTAAGTCTTGAACTTGGGTGAAATCATCGGCTTGCTGAGCGCCATCTTTACTGGTGTTTTGCTGTGCTTTAACTTGCTCGGTGATCTGCTGATTAGTGGCAATACTATCTTTCACTAATTGGTCTCGTTGTTTATCGCTCGGCAAACTCTGATTTTGAGCTAAACCATGGCCGGAAGAGGTTGTTTGATCGGTCATAAATATTTCCTATTACTGATATACACAGCGATGAATAAAGCGCTAAAGGACTGTCATTTAAATCAATTCATTTGAATAAATTTGTTTAAATCAATAATTATTTAGGCGGCCTCAAACACTTGTGCGGCGTTGTCGCTATCGCTGTTATGGACTTTGTCAATAATCTTGAGCTCGCGAGCACAAAAGGGATCGATAAAGCCTTTGACACTATCAAGAGGACGCATCGCAGCGAAGCCTGAATTGATAAAGTCGTATAAAGAGTTGAAGTTATAACGATAAGCGGTACGTTTTGTCATACCAAACGCTTTTCTTATCATAAATGAGTTGATGTACTTATCAGCGCGGTAACAAACTTCTTTGACGTTCTCGAGCTGAGCTTTACGAGCATCGCCTTCGTCAACAGCGCGGTAGGCTTTGAGCATAGTGTCTTCATTGACAGGTAGGCTATGCTCCATTAACCACTCAGCCAAATGCAAATCTAATTCAATCGCTAAAGTGGAAGCTGATATTGCCATGCTCCCGGTTTCTAGAGCAGTAGCAGGCGCAAAACGCTCGACTTTCTGAGCCTTTGGAACGATGCGCTGTAGCTGTTTGGCAAGCGCTTTGAATTCAGCACCGTCATAGAGCTGAGTCAAAAAATAATCCGCCATCAGCTTATTTTTGGGCTTATTAAATAGCTCACTATGAGTACGCTTGATACGTGCTCTTTGCCAAGCTTGTACTTCGGTCAGCTTTTGATTGAGTGCCTCATCATCGTGGTGAGGTAATTGCCAATAATGAGCTAAGTGTTGTTGTAAATCGGATAGAGCAGACATGAAGAAATCCTATAATAAATGTGTTAAAACCCGTGTCTAAGAGTATATGCGGTTTGTGACTTATACTAATAGCAAAAAAGCGTGGTGAGCGTAACCTTGTTTTGTAAACCAAAGCTTTTTATGAACCCCAAGACTTCGTAAATGAGTCTAGCGACTACTTTGGTATTTTGTTATGAGGCTATGATACATCAAAGACTAGCGCTTTTCCGTTGTTATGCGCTTTTTTTTCTTTCTTTACTAGGGCGTGTTGAACATTCACAAATGCGCACTGCTGATAGCTAAAATAGTTCTAGTCTAAGTGAAAATTGCAGGTAATGCAGATGCCTTAGCTAAATTTTTACAACGACTAGGGCGATTTTAGCATCAGCCCTCACTCTAACAACAGGGACAGGACTATTTTTTGCCGCTTTATTGGTAAAAATAGACGCTTAGAACGACTAAACTTAAAATTTCTATCTGCAAATCGCCTAAAAAATAGTCTCTGTCAGTGCCATGGTTGAATGTTCAACACGCCCTAATTATAAGTTTACGTTTACAAAAGCTTGAATAAAGCTTGCTGCGCTCAAAGAGAGACGATACCGCTACCAGACTTGCTATAAAGCTTGCTGTGCCGACATTACACAGTGGCGGATTATCAGTGGTTATAGATATGGGCTATGCCGTATCGTACTCAAGTTACCTTTAAATAAAAAACAATACAAATGGCAAACTGTTACACAGTGATATTATCTCGGTGGCAAGTGAATGCTATTATTCGTCTACTCCCTCCTAAAAATAATGACTAAGTGAGTCGCTATTATGTCTAACGATAAAGAGCATAAAACCGGTGCCAATAAAAAAAATGATGATACCCAGCAAGCCGTCAGCGCGCGCTTAGATCCAAAAGTGGTTAGTAGCCGGCTAACGCCCAATCCATTGAGTGAGTTTTCGATGGATAAAGACGAGCTAAGGCTTGCATTGGTCACTGCGCAATTCGCGCTTAGGGCGACCAGGCAACAAACACCGCCGCCGACCAATAACCCTACCGGCTTGCTGGTGCTCGTCAACGGTATGGAGCAAGCAGGTAAAGGCAGCTCAGTCAAGCAGCTGCGGCAGTGGGTCGATCCAAGGCTACTAAAAGTAGAGGCTACTATTGGCTACCCGCCCTTAGCTTATCAGCCTATCTGGCAGGCCCATACTAAAGCGATGCCGCGTCACGGCGATGTGATGGTTTATTTTGGGAATTGGTACGCCGATTTGATACATAACGTCATGCGCATGATTCAAGAGGCATCAGCAGACCGCGCAAGCGGGCAACAAGAATTGCCAACAGCAGATTGGCACCTTTATTTAACAGAGCAATTGGCTGAGCTTCAGACCTTTGAGCAAGATTTGCGCACCAATCATACCAAAGTATTAAAGTGCTGGTTTCATATTGATGCTGAGACGCTAAAGGAGCGTCTTAATGATGATAACGCAGATCCTCAGTATCTATATCAGATAGACTGGTGCGATGAGCAGGTGCTCGAGCAGTTTAACTTAATAGCCGCAACGATATTGCGTGAGCAAGGCGACTGGGTCATCATTGATGGTAATGACAAGTCGCAAGCACAGATAAGTTTTTGTCATGAAGTGCTTCATGCTATACAAGCGGCATTAGCGAGTAGTGAGGTGCCTGTCGAAGAAAACTCAGATAACGTCTCAGCGTCTAATATTGCCGCTTCTACTTTTGTAGCGGCAGAGGTACCAAAAGCGCTCACTGATATCAAAGACCATGACCTAGATAAGTCAGATTACAAAGAGGAGCTTGCGGAGAAGCAAGCTGAGTTTGCAAAGCTCATACGAGCTCGCGGAGGTCGTCATGTGGTATTTGCTTTTGAAGGTATGGACGCGGCGGGTAAGGGCGGCTCAATAAAAAGGATGGTAGCACCACTCGATCCGCGTGAGTATCAGATTTATAATATCGGCGCACCGATGCTCTACGAGCTGCAGCATCCTTATCTCTGGCGATTCTGGACGCGGTTGCCTAATGAGCAGACCGATCGCATAAGCCGTATTGCTATCTTTGATCGCACTTGGTACGGAAGAGTGTTGGTCGAACGTGTTGAAGCACTTGCTGAGCCTGCCGATTGGCAACGCGCTTATGGGGAAATCAATCGCTTCGAGGCGGATCTGCAAGCAGCAGGCACGCTTGTGATTAAGTACTGGTTAGCTATCGATAAAGACGAGCAGCTCAAGCGCTTTGAGGCAAGACGAGAGACTCCGCATAAAAAATTTAAACTCACTGATGATGATTGGCGCAATCGTGAGAAGTGGTCAGATTATGTACAAGCGGCAGCTGATATGCTCGCGCATACGGATACTGAGCACGCGCCTTGGTGTATTGTTGCGACCAATGATAAGCGCCGCGCGCGTCTTGATGTACTCGATCATGCTATTGCACAACTAAAAGCCTATAAATAAGTGGCAAAATAAAAGACAAAATCAGCGGTAAAACAAAAAGATAGGCACTGATGAACCTGTCGTTACAATTTTGGCAATTTCAATGTGCATAAATGCTAAATTTTTAATATAATGGGCGCACAAATAAGGGCTGATGATTCTTTAATTTCTAGGATCAGTCCTAAATACAGTATCTCAGTGTTTTAGTGCGTCGATGTTTACAGCTTTTATATTTATTATTTGGTATTTCATTGTCGCATTTTAATGATTTGTTCTAATTCTAATGGTTCCATTCTAATAAACTTGTCAGCGGATATTTATGATGTAGATAACCGCTAGTGACCTAAGCCGCGAGCTGCCTTAATCAATTGATTCGGACTGTTACTTGCGGCTTAATTGTATGTCTATAGCCTGTGGCAGGCAAGTTTAGAAGGATTGCTATACATTCAATAGAGTAGCTCTATCCAGATTCAAGCACGATGAAGTTAAGCCGCAACCACGTAACTGAGCATGATATCAGCGTGTATTGTGACATCATTATTACTAGCAAGTCTCTTTAATCTTACTCAAGGCGTCTCATTTTATGGGTATTAGCAGCAACTCTGCAGCATCAACTAAGCCGGTTGGTTCTATGAGAATCAATTTATTTTTTGCTATTGTACTGATTGTGATGACCAGCTACTTCTTATGGTGGGGTCTCGACTACACGATGCGTCAGCAAACGACGTTGTTTATCGTTGCTACTGCCTTTGGTGTCTTTATGGCATTCAATATCGGTGGTAACGACGTCGCCAACTCTTTTGGCACCTCAGTAGGCGCAGGTACCTTGACCATTCCGCAAGCTTTGGGGGTGGCCGCGATATTTGAGGTGTCAGGGGCGGTGCTAGCAGGGGGCAGCGTCACCAATACTATTCGTAAAGGCATTGTTGATTTAGATGGCTTGTCGGTGAGTCCTAATCAGTTCATCTATGTCATGCTTTCCGCCTTAATTGCTGCCGCGTTTTGGTTATTATTCGCTACCAAAAAAGGTCTACCGGTTTCCACCACGCACTCTATCATCGGCGGGGTGGTTGGTAGCTCTATCGTGTTGGGCTTTGATTTGGGTGGCAGCGCGACGGCACTCTCGACAGTCGATTGGGGCACGGTTGGCACCATTGCCATTTCATGGGTGTTATCGCCTCTATTGGGCGGTATCTTGGCCTATATATTGTACGGTCAAATTAAGAAAAACATCATCGAGTATAATGATAGAACCGAGGCTCATATTGGTGAATTAAAAGCCAGTAAAAAAGTCTTAAAACAAAACCATAAAGAGTATCTGGAGCGTCTGACCGAGTCGGAGCAGCTGGCTTATACCTCAGCGATGCTGCGCGACCAAGAAATCTACAAAGATGATGATTGTGTCGTCGAAGATTTAGAAACGGACTATTACAAAAAGCTGTATGAGATCGAAAATGAGCGTAGCAGTCTAGATACGCTAAAAGCACTCAAGCAATGGGTGCCGATGATTGCCGCGCTTGGCGGCGCGATTATGACGTCTTTGGTGGTGTTTAAAGGTCTTAAAAACGTCAATAATAGCCTGACGACGCTACAAGGTTTTTTAATCATGGGCATGATTGCTGCCTTGGTCTGGTTGGCCACCTTTATCTATACCAAAAGTATCCGCGGTAAGCATAAAGAGGATTTGACCAAAGCGACCTTTATTATGTTTAGCTGGATGCAAGTATTTACGGCGTCCGCTTTTGCCTTTAGTCATGGTTCAAACGACATTGCCAACGCCGTCGGCCCGTTTGCGGCTATTATGGATGTCATTCGTACCAATGAGATTGCCTCACAAGCGGCAGTGCCACCAGCGGTGATGTTGACGTTTGGGGTGGCGCTGATCGTCGGTCTTTGGTTTATTGGTAAAGAAGTCATTCAAACCGTCGGTACCAATTTGGCAAAAATGCATCCCGCTTCTGGCTTTTCGGCAGAGTTGGCCGCCGCTGCCGTCGTGATGGGCGCCTCGACCATGGGTCTGCCAGTATCGAGTACGCATACGTTGGTCGGTGCGGTATTGGGGATTGGTATCGTCAATAGAAACACCAATTGGGCGCTTATGAAGCCTATTGGACTGGCGTGGGTTATCACTCTACCCGTCGCCGCCACGCTGTCGGCTATTAGCTTCTTAGTACTGAATCAGATTTTTAGTTAGTAAAATACCAACTATAAAAAACCAAAAAAGCTTATCGGTTATCATCGATAAGCTTTTTTACTATTACAAAGTGTGGCTGGGGTTTAATGTAGTGCTCTTGTCACTCACTTAAACCTCAAGAGCTTGATTGCCAGCCGCTTGATTATCTGTCTTGTCTGGATCAAACTGCTGGTCTGTACCGAACTGCTGGCGTTTTTTGGCAAAGAAGCGATCTAGGCGATCCATAGCGTTCTCTAAATCATGTAGATTAGGTAAGAATACTAAGCGAAAATGATCAGGCGTATCCCAATTAAAACCAGTACCTTGTACCATCAGCACCTTTTCATCAATCAACAGATCCATCATAAACTCCATATCGTCTTTGATAGGATAGATCTCAGGGTCCATCTTAGGAAAGCAATAAAACGCCCCTTGCGGCATAGTACAAGAGATACCAGGTATCGCATTGAGACGCGATATAGCCATTTCGCGCTGCTTAAATAAACGGCCCTTCTCTGAGGTCAGCTCTTTCATGCTTTGATAGCCGCCCATCGCTGTTTGAATGGCATACTGTCCTTGTACGTTTGAGCACAGACGCATAGAGGCGAGCATATCTAAGCCTTCGATAAAGTCAGTAGCATGCTGTTTTTTACCAGACACCATCATCCAGCCGGCGCGAAAACCTGCGATACGGTGCGATTTTGACAAGCCATTATAAGATAGGACTAACACCTCATCAGTAAGCGTGCTCATAGGCTTATGCTCCACATCATCGTATAAGACTCGATCATAAATCTCATCCGCCATAATAATTAAATTATGCTCTTTAGCCACTTCGATTATCTGTTTCAAGTTCTCATCAGAGTATAGCGCCCCCGTTGGGTTATTCGGGTTGATAACGACGATGCCTTTGGTTTTGCTGGTGATTTTGGACTTAATATCTTCGATATCAGGCTGCCAGTTGTCATCTTCATTACAGCGATAGTGTACTGCAGTACCGCCTGAGAGGTTAGTTGCTGCTGTCCATAGCGGATAGTCAGGCATTGGGATGAGGACCTCGTCGCCATCATTCATCAGCGCCTGCATCGTCATCACAATCAGCTCTGAGACCCCATTGCCTAGATAGACATCACGTACATCGACTGCCGATAGCAAACCTTTTGACTGATAATACTGCAACACTGCTTTACGCGCCGAAAATATCCCCTGTGAGTCTGAGTACCCTGTCGCTTCTGGTAGATTCATCGCCACATCACGCAGGATCTCATGCGGCGCTTCTAAGCCAAAGGGGGCAGGGTTACCGACGTTGAGTTTGAGAATGCGTTGACCTTCGGCTTCCATTTTATTAGCCGTTTTTAATAAAGGGCCACGAATGTCATAGCAAACGTTTTGTAGTTTTTCAGATTTTTTGAGCTCGGTCATAGTAGTACCATCCTTGACTTGATATACAGTAGTATCAGCCATGTTGTTAAGATAAGTGCTTGAGGATTTAGGGTTTTGGTTGGTGTCTGCTGAGGAAGTAGGTAGAGGTGTAGCCGCTGATTTACTCGAACTTTGGCGGATAGTATTATTGTTGTTGCTAGAAGTCTCACGGACACTATCGCCACGAAGCAGATACCCTTCTGTGCAGCCTAAGATATGGGCAAGCGTAGGCAGCTTGGATGAGACAATACCGTTAATACCGCGCTCCCAGTTAGAGATAGCGCCGCGACTGACTTTAGCGCCCGCATTGGTCATCGCCTGTGCTAATTGCTCGGCGGTCAGACCTTTGTCACGGCGAAGTTGTACCAGTCTCTCAGCTTGTGCTAAGCGCTGGTCTTGAGCGGAGTCAGCTTGGATTTTACTCATAATGGTTTTGACCTCAGCTTGTTAACACTTTATAAAATACCTTAATGCAAGATATTATTGCATTAAAAATAATAATGCAAGTCGCCTATACTAAGTTTATGCAAGTTATTCTTGCAATTTATGATTTGATTCTACTCCCTTACGTAAGCTTAAAGAGCTGTGCTTTATAAAATTAATTAATATCAAATACTTAAGATTCGTTGTAAGTATCAATCAAAGCAAAAGTAGTTTGTATACTTACAAAAATATAAGCGAATTTTAACGTGTGATTTTAGTAATCGCGGCTAGCCATACATTGAATAATAAGTGATAAACATCATATCTTATAGGGCAGAAAGTTTTGAAGACTCAAAATTTTAATCAAGCGACTTTTAATCTAGAGACCAAGAATAAGGAATGACTATGCAAGACAGCCAACTTACCAAAGAAGAGATCGCTCAGTTAACCGAAGACGACTGGAAACAGCGTTTAAGTGCTGATGAGTATCATGTCATCCGCGAGAAGGGCACCGAACGTCCTTTCACTGGCGTCTATAATGACGTTAATGATAAAGGCATCTATCGCTGTAAAGCTTGCGGTGCCAAATTGTTTGATTCAGAGAGCAAGTTCGATGCTGGCTGCGGTTGGCCAAGTTTTGATCAAGGTATCGATAATGCTGCTATCGATGAGCACGTTGACGACTCTTTAGGTATGCGCCGTACTGAAGTGACTTGTAGTAATTGTGACGCGCATTTAGGCCATGTGTTCCCTGACGGGCCGCGTGAGACCACGGGTATGCGCTATTGCATCAACTCGGTGTCTATTGATTTGGATAAAGCGGAAGATTAAGCGGTATTCAGTATGAGCTACTTATCACGCAGGCTTTAAGATATAGTAGGGGAGCTAATAAGGCTCCCTTATTTTTTTATCAGTAGGTTTTTTTATAAATAGGTGAAGCGTAATAAAAGACAATTTAATTAAGGATGAATAATGAGTACGATTTATGATTTTACGGCTGAGCGTATGGATGGCACAGAGCAGTCTTTTGCTGACTTTGAGGGGCAAGTGCTGCTAGTGGTTAATACCGCGAGCAAATGTGGTTTTACCCCGCAGTTTGAGGGGCTTGAAGTCCTAAATGAGCAGTATAAAGACCAAAAATTAACCATCATTGGCTTTCCGTGTAATCAGTTTGGCGGACAAGACCCCGGTAGTAACGAAGAGATCGGCGCTTTTTGTCAAAAAAACTACGGCGTCAGCTTCCCGATGATGGCCAAAGTCGATGTCAATGGTAGCGATGCCCATCCAATTTTTAAGTGGCTTAAAGAGCAAAAAGGTGGCCTGCTCACTAATGGTATCAAATGGAACTTTACTAAGTTTTTGATAGGTAGCGATGGGCAAGTGCTTGAGCGTTATGCACCAACCACTAAGCCTGAGGCTCTTAAAGCTGATATTGAAAAAGCGCTGGCCGCTGCTAAATAAATTTCTATTACTAAGACGAGGTAGCTAGTAAGCAGGAAACAAATTATCTAAATATTTTTTGAATATAAAGCTAATAAAAACAGCTGCTTGCTAGTAAGTCACTATAAAAAGCAAAAAAAATTACTAAAAATGATGAAAACTGTTTGACAGGCATCACCAAATCTATATAATACACACCCACAGCAAGGGGCTTTATTGGTTCTGAGCTGTCAGAGGTTAATTAATATGTGACAGTCTTGATTAGCTGGATATAAGAAATCTTAAACTCAGTTTTGGGTTAAGGTTTCTAGAATTTTCCCTTTAAGGAAAATTCAGTAATACCTAGTTTGGATGTATAGCTTTTAGAATTTACGAAAATGTAAATTCTCTTGCGCTCGGACGAAGCAGTGCTTCGTTATATCCTCGCTCAGGGTGATTAGCTCAGTTGGTAGAGCGTCTGCCTTACACGCAGAATGTCGGCGGTTCGAATCCGTCATCACCCACCACTTACTAGCTTGTGGCAAAAAAGCTAAACGACCTAAGCAGCGGTAGTTCAGTTGGTTAGAATACCGGCCTGTCACGCCGGGGGTCGCGGGTTCGAGTCCCGTCCGCTGCGCCATATTTAAAACGAATTTAAACTTATGAGTTTAAGCAAGTTTCGCCTCAAACATTACATTGTTTGGGGTTTTTTTGTGTCTGAATTTCTGCTTAAAGCCTTTATCCGTAAGGGTTGGTTATTTTTTCTTTATCAACCCTTAAGAAGTAGTCCACTCTTTAATAATGTATTTTCTATAAGTCTGCATACATGCACTCTGCCTTTTGAAAGTCGGTGACCAAGTGCTCGGTGACCAAACGGTGACCATTTCGTGACCAAGGTTATTAAAAGTTGCTGACGGTAACTGATCGCCAATTTTTATGCTTATCGATAAGTTCAGGAGCTTAAAGGATCAGCCTCAAACTAAGTTTGATGTAAAGACGGAAACCTTTCTACCCATTCACCGATAACCACTTTGTCAGTTTCAATACAAAATGGTATTGCCCACAACCTCAATTTTTCTGCTAAATAAAAACATTCCAAAGGTGACCTCTGCCGTCAAATCCGTACAGTTAAACTTGGGAGATTTTAGTTACGCAGCTTGACGATAGTAGTCAAACCACACCTGCCTTGGCGATTTATAGCCTAAACCCTTTTGAATTCTCGTTTGGTTGTAGTACAACTCGATGTATCTAATAATATCGTTGATCGCTGCAAATCTAGTCTTATAATCCTGATGATATACCAGCTCGTTCTTTAAAGTGCCCCAGAAGCTTTCTATCGGAGCATTGTCGAAGCAATTACCTTTAGCGCTCATTGAGCCTGTAAATTGATGCTGCTTAACGATCTTGTGGTAGGCATGGCTGCAATACTGGCTGCCTCTGTCAGAATGGACTATTAGTTTTTTGGCAGGTCGTTTGTTCTTGATGGCCATGTTCAATGCGCGACAGACCAAATCTGCGGTCATGCGTTTGTTGATAGCATAGCCGACCAGCTCTTCGGTATATAAGTCCTTGGCCCCTGCTAAGTACAGCCAGCCCTCGTTTGTCCAGATATAAGTAATATCGCTAACCCAAGACTCATTAGGGCGACTGGTGTCAAACTTCTGATCGAGCACGTTTGGATAGACCAGTTTGTTATGATTAGAGTCAGTGGTGACTTTAAAGCGCTTGTGACGACAGCATTTGATGCCAAATTCTTCTTTGATGTTTCTGACCATGTATAGACTAATATCATGCCCTTGTTCGGTGAGCGTTGCATGTAGTCGCTCATATCCATAGCGCTCTTTAGTTTCACTGTGCGCGGCTTTAACCAGTAGCTCGCACTGATTGCGGTGTACCTGCTGTTCGCTGATGTCACGACTTAGCCAATCGTAGTAGCTTGAGGGCTTAATGATTAATACATGGCACATAGTAGTGGTGCTAAATATCTAATGATTGTCTTTGATAAAGGCGTACTTTACTAGCTGTGCTTGGCGAAGTACGCCGTCACCTTTTTTAAGATCTCGCGCTCCTCCTCAGCGACTTTAAGCTGTCGTTTGAGGCGTTTGTTCTCTTCCATCACGGCCATAAGCTGTGGATCATATTGTTCAGACCCTTTAAGCTTAACTTGGTTAGCTTTGTTCTGCCAGTTCGATAAGGTTTGCATGGCGATGTCTAGCTGCTTTGCAGTCGCTGAAATATTGCCGTTGTTCTCTGCTATCTTCTTTACGGCTTCGGCTTTAAATTCGTCACTGTAGGTTCTTACTTTCTTGGCCATGGTAAACTCTTCGTTGAGTCGTTAGTTTACCAAGTTTACTTGTAAGGTTTCTTCAGCATAGCTCAATAGCTAATGACAGTAGTGTTTTATGAATTAAATTGATCTTAGTATCGTCATCGTTCACTGAACGCGACTCATAGAGCATTTTAATCCCAAGCACTATCAGTATGACAAAGGCAATCCAAGCAGCCCCTTCAGAAAATCAACCCAGCATAATAGAACCAAGCGCATAATCAATTAGCGACATCACCCCTTGTGCAACCCCGAAATACACACCAATAAGTAAGTCAATTTTTATAAATTACGGCTTAATATCGTTTCTATACGTTAAGCTAAGACCGATTGAAGCGTAAGTTGAACGCTAGCAAAGTTTATATGTATGAATAATTTATTTTTAAATAAGATAATAATCTCTTTCGTGCGCAATAAACGTGTTGTCTTCTTTTAATAACTTATTGAGCATTACTGATGCTTGACCCGAATTAAGACAAAATTTATTTACTTTGACCTAAATACATATATCACTAAGAATAATCATAAGTTAAAGTTAACAGACTAACTATAAGTAACCAGGGTCTCACTCTTATAATTTTACCCTTTTTATTATAAATTTTGTTGATCTGATTGATATTTTATATAGGCTTTTGGAGTCATTTTAAACCAACTCTTAAAAGCACCAAAAAACTGGCTGCTAGAATGATAGCCAAGTAAGAATGCCGTATCAGTAGCTGACAACCCTTGCTCTATTAAGTACTTATGCGCTAACTTTTTTCGAACATCTAATAGCAACGCTTTAAAAGAGGTACCTTCTTCTCTTAGGCGTCTCTGCAAGCTACTAACACTCATATTGAGCACCTGAGCAACTCGTTCACGAGTTGCTTCATTTAGCCCCATGATTGTTATGAGTATATGTTGGCAACGTTGCGTATAGCTGGTATGGGTAAAGTTTTTATCAAGCATATGGTGCAAAGGATTGATAAAAAATGTACTTCCTATCGTATTTTTTGCATGTTCCGATGAGTAGTAAATGTGATCAACCCTATCAATCCGATACGTTAAACTATTAATTGTTTTAGACATCTCTGCTGGAACACCTAAAAACTGTTTATATAGTTCAAATCCTTGGGAAGACTGACGATGTGCCAAAGTGAGTTCTACAGGTTTGAGTGAGTTAAATGTCGATATGATTTTATAAACAGAGAAAATAATACCATCAATTTGATGTTTATTAATCTGTTCAGGCATGCTTGGATTGAACTCAAGACGGATTAAATCTTTTCTCTCAAATAAATGAACCTCGATTGATTCAGTCATTACTCTGAAGTAACGCGAAATCAAGCGGCAGAGAACAATAAGAGGGATATCGATATTAGCGTTTATTAAAGGATTGATACATTGGCTTATTCCTTTATAAAAAGGAAGAGACTCGATTTCAATATAGTTAAAAACTTTTAACCCTATGTAATCATCTTGGAAGAAGTAGGTAGCCAAATTGAACTCATTTGTAACGACAGCGAGTGGCATCCTATCGCCTTCAAAATCATCAAGATCACTAAATTGTGACATTATTCTGGGTATATCAGACGAGCGATTTATCTGTATCAGATAAGTTGCTACGGCTTTTCTATAACAGATTGCTGTCATTTTATGAACCGTATATTCATTGAGTTCCATAGTTTTACTCTGTGTTTATCTTGATATAATTTAAAACTATAGTTCACCTTTTAGAGTGTCTTTAGCATCATGATCAAGACACTTATAAGTAATAATAGTTCATAAAAAAGCATACTAATAAAAGATATTAATGAGTTTTATCAATATTTTACCTGCTTTATCCGTTAGATTAATTATCTAACTTTAGCACTTTAGCAAAAAAAGCCTAGTACTAGCTAGGACAATACAAGGAAGGAGTATATTAATCATGGAATTTGATTATATTATCGTTGGCGGTGGATCAGCAGGGTCTGTCTTGGCAAGTCGCTTAAGTGAAGACCCGAAAACTACAGTCTGTCTTTTAGAATCAGGCGGTGACGGCAAAGATTTAGTTGTGCGTATGCCAGCAGCTGTTATCGCACAAATGAGAGATAAACCGATTAAGATAAATAATTGGTGTCTAAATACTATTCCGCAAAAAAACCTAAATAATCGCATTGGTTATCAACCTCGTGGCAAATGCTTAGGTGGCTCATCAGCCATTAATGCTATGGTTTATACTCGTGGCAGTGCCAAAGATTATGATCGCTGGGCTGATGAAGGATGTAAGGGTTGGGACTTTGAAGCGTTATTACCTTTTTTTAAAAAAGCTGAAAATAATGTTCGCGGTGAAGATGAGTTTCATGGAGATAGCGGACCCTTACATGTTGCTGACCCTCTAAGTCCTCGACCTATTACTTCTGCTTTCATCGATGCTTGTGTCACCAATGGTTTAGATAGAAATGACGATTTCAATGGCAATAAGCAAGATGGAGCGGGTCTGTATCAAGTCACTCATTTTCATGGTGAAAAACAAGGCCAGCGTTGTTCGGCTGCCGCCGCTTACCTCCACCCTATAGAAGATAGACCAAACTTAACGATTGTCACAAGTGCACTTGCATCTCGTGTTCTGATTGAGAACGGTATCGCATCAGGCATGGTTTATGTTAAGAATAACCAAGAAAACACTATTAAAGCCAATGCAGAAGTCATTTTGTGTGCGGGAGCTTTCGGCTCGCCAAAAATTCTAAAACTATCAGGTATTGGTCCTAAACAGGAACTTGAGCAACATGGCATTACCGTTGTTTATGATGCCCCAAATGTAGGAGAAAACCTACAAGATCACCTCGATGTAGTTTTTGACTATGAGGTCAATACAAAAGATGTGTTTGGCGTAGGCTTTACCGCTGGTCTGAACCTTATAAAAGGTGTAAGTGACTGGAGAAGAGATGGGACTGGGTTATTATCGACCAACTTCGCTGAAGGTGCAGCGTTCTTTAGTGCTACCAAAGCAACCCCTAATGATTGGCCTGATACCCAGCTTCATTTTGTTATATCTAGAGTGATAGATCATGGGCGTCAAGTTAAATGGGGTTATGCGATATCTGTTCATAGCTGTTATCTACGACCTGAAAGCCGCGGCACTGTAAAGCTAGCCTCTGCTGACCCTAGTGCAGCCCTACTAATCGATCCTAACTATTTAGATCATCCAAAAGATATTGAGATGATGATGGCAGGTGCGCAGCGTACACGTGACATCATGCAAGAGCAACCAATGGCGAAATATATTACTGAAGATTACGCAGCGCCCTTCTTAAAAAAAGATGGCTTGTTAGGTTATATCCGTAATAAGTCAGATACGATTTATCATCCAGTCGGTACCTGTAGAATGGGCTCGGACGCTGAATCCGTAGTGGACTTGGACCTCAAGGTTAGGGGTGTTGTCGGACTTCGCGTGGTAGATGCCTCTATTATGCCAACGCTCAATAGTGCCAATACTAACGCTCCAACGATAGCGATTGCAGAAAAAGTCGCTCATGAAATAAAAGCTGAGCGCCACGTTCTAAATCAGGCTATGAACCATACTGACGCAGCAAACCTTCACAAACTAAACGCTCAAACACAAGGAATGGCAAAGATTTAGCAAAACCTGCAAAGGCTTATCTAAACGATAAGGTACAAAGCCGTTTAAACTGACAACAATCTTGTCAACGACAATAATGGATCTATTATGGTAAGGAATACCACTATGCAAAACTCAACTACAGTCAAATTTACATCAACTAATCCTGGCCGTTTGCTATTGCTAGTAAGTAGTATGCTACTTGCCGCTTGCACGACCTCAACAGCTCAAGTGAGTAATAACAAAGCAGCTACTACGACAACGATTGCCGCAAATGCAGCGTCAGTCAGTCAGCTAGACTTAGACGACCCAAGAGACTTTGAAGAGGCGATCCGTGGTCTCATCGCTAGCCCTGAAGATTTGCAGATACCATCGATAGCAGATCCTACAAAATACGTATGGGATACTAAAGAGTACAACTTTATTAAGGGTGAAGCACCCAATTCGGTGAACCCTAGTCTTTGGAGACAAGCTAAGCTTAATAATATCAAAGGGCTGTTTGAATTCAGACCCGGTATTTATCAACTGCGTGGTTTTGACTTGTCAAACATGACGTTGATTAAAGGTGATACAGGCTGGATTGTCGTCGATCCTTTAACCTCAAAAGAGACGGCAAAATATGCTTATGATTTTGCTATGAAACATCTTGTAGAACGTTATCCAGATATGCCTAAGAGTATCAGCGCAGTCCTTCTTACCCATAGTCATATGGATCATTTTGGCGGCACTTTAGGAATTATTTCTCAAGAAGAGATTGAAAAAAATAACATTCCTGTAATCGCGCCACTCGGGTTTATGGAAGAAGCTACCAGCGAAAACATTCTGGCTGGTACAGCAATGCTGCGTCGCTCGTCATATATGTATGGCAAAGATTTGCCCCGCAACCAATATGGACATATTGGTAGTGGCTTAGGTAAAGGCCCAGCCTATGGTCAGTTCAGCATCGTCGAGCCAAATACTTTAATTGAGAAAACCCCTACCAATTTAGAGATTGATGGTGTCGACTTCCAGTTTCAATACACACCTGGAACAGAGGCCCCTGCAGAGTTCACCTTTTATCTTCCGAAATACAAAGCTTTAGCTGGGGCAGAGTTGGTCTCTCGTAATATGCATAACCTTTATACTTTACGAGGCGCTAAGGTAAGGGACGCTCTGCAATGGAGTAATTATATTGAAGAAGCTCGCAATGAGTTTGGTGATGCAGAGTACTACTTTGCCAGCCATCATTGGCCAATGTGGGGCAAAGAAAAAATCCAAACTTTCCTCAAGCAGCAACGAGATATGTATAAGTTCATCCACGATCAAAGCTTACGTCGTATCAATAAAGGTATGACACCCGGTGAGATCGCTGAAGACCTCAAACTACCGCCAAGCTTGGCATCTGAGTTTTCCAATCGTGAGTATTACGGCACAGTCAAACACAATGCGCGCGCAGTCTACCAAAACTACATTGGCTGGTATGACTCTAACCCTGCCCATCTAGACCCATTGCCAGACCCACAACGTGCTTCTGCTTACGTCAAACTCGCTGGAGGCAGTCAAAGCGTTATGACGCAAGCTCAGTCTGCATTTGATACTGGTAATTATAGATGGGCGGCAGAAATTCTAAACCATTTAGTGTTTGATGATCCCGATAATATGTCTGCCAGAGAGCTATTAGCCAAAACATATGAACAGCTAGGCTATCAAGCAGAATCTGGTCCATGGCGTGATAGCTACTTAACTGGCGCGAAAGAGCTGCGCGAGGGAACACCTGACGTAGGCGTTGATATGTCTGTGATGCGAGATGTATTCTTACAGACGCCAGTTTCGAACTTTTTTGATGCGCTGTCTGTTCGCTTAAAGTCTGAAGAGGCGAACGGCCTCAACACCAACCTGCAGATCAACTTCACTGATATAAACGAAAACTATCTGCTGTGGATTGAAAACTCGGTTTTACATTATCGACTGCTTGATGGCTCAAATCCCTCAAAAAAAGAAGTGAAAACCACACTAAATCTAACGCAGCCTTTATTCGTCGACTTGCTAATTGGGAAAGCTGGGTTTAAAGAAATGTTGACCTCGGCAGACTCAAGCGTAGAGGGCAACCAGAACGACTTGCTAACCTTTTTTAGCTTATTTGAGACGCCAGATCCTTCTTTTGGTATCGTACTTCCAGAATAGTAAGAGAAATAAGAGCCTATTAAGTATGCTTATCTAGCATCTTAATAGGCTCACACTATAAAAGATATTTCAAAGACAAAGAAATGAATAGTACCCAACCTGAAGCTGACACCAGCGCTTCAATGAGCAAATCACCTTCTATCATTACTAATAAAGAGCAACTACAAACGTAGTTTGCAACATTACAAGCACTAAGTCGCACTCAGCCGATACTCGACTGGACGACCAGAAAGTCGCAGCTGGATACTCTTGAGAAGTTGTTGAGCGAGAATAAATACAAACTGACTCAGGCTATTAACGCAGACTTTGGCCAGCGTAGTGAAGGCGAAACCAAGTTTGCCGAGCTATTCTCAAGTTTTACCAGCATCAGTCATGCTAAAAAACATGGCAAGTCTTGGATGAAAACAAGAAAAGCACCTATCTCAGCAGTCTATCTACCTGCCCGCAATGAGATTGAACCTCAACCATTAGGAGTGGTCGGTGTAATGGTCCCTTGGAACTATCCATTATACTTAGCGATTGGACCTATGATAGACGCGCTGACAGCTGGGAATCGTGTCATGGTAAAAATGAGTGAAGCCGCGCCGCAGTTTGCGCAAGCGTTTGCTGAAGCGGTGAGTCAGTATTTTTTGGCTGACATGGTTAGTGTCGTGGTCGGCGATGTAGATATTGCGGTGGCGTTTAGCCAGTTGCCTTTTGACCACCTTATTTATACTGGTTCTACAGAAGTCGGTAAAAAAATCATGGCAGCAGCGCCAAACCTAACCCATGTTACGCTTGAGCTTGGAGATAAGTCACCCGTGATTGTACTCGAAGAGGCCGACTTAGAGAGTGCCGTCAATAGAATTATGACAGGAAAAACCCTAAATGCTGGACAGACTTGTATAGCCCCTGATTACGTCCTCATCAATCGTAAGCATCATGCGCAGTTTATAGCGAAGGATATTTAATATATTTTGTTGGTCTTAGACTGTCACGCCGGGGGTCGCGGGTTCGAGTCCCGTCCGCTGCGCCATATTTAAAACGAATTTAAACTCTCAAGTTTAAGCAAGTTTCGCCTCAAACATTAGATTGTTTGAGGTTTTTTTGTGTCTGTAAAAACTGTTGGTAAAAGACAAGTATCCATAGCTGATGTATTTGGACTCCACTATACTTGCGCCAGATACAGCTTAACACTCACGGCAAAGTACTCATGATCTCTGATGCGAATGCTGACAGTACCGTCATGGGCTTGGGCGATGGCTTGTACGATAGATAGCCCCAGCCCCGATCCAGCATGCATGTTGGTAGTGGTATGATGACGATGAAAGCGCTCGAACAGCTTGTCTGCTTCTGCTTGACTGATAGGCTGCGCCATGCGATTGGTAATGGTGATAATGAGCGCTGACCGATGAGCTGTACTGATGCTAGAGGGTTTGGTAGGTTGCAGCTCTGATGGGTCTTCGATGGCAGCGTCGACGCTAATGACGCTGTCATTGGCGGCGTAATGTATAGCGTTTGACATAAGGTTGGCAAACAGTCTTTGTAGCAGACCTTCATCGCCCAATACCACCTCAAAACTGCCTGTTCTTTTAAAGAGTAAGTGGCGGTCTTCGGCTATCAACTCAAAATAATCCAGTAGTTTTATGATCAACTCCTCAGTATTTACTGGCGCAAGCTGTGAGTTATTTAGCCCTTTTTGGGTTTTGGCAAGCAGCAGCATATTATTGATGAGGCTTGATAGCTGCTGGAGTGTGTCGTGCTGATGGTGTAGCTGCTCGATGTACTCTTCCGTATCTCGGGTCTTACTCAGCATGACTTGGGTCTGTGTGCCAAGGGTGGCCAGTGGTGTGCGCAGCTCGTGGGCAATATTGTCCGAAAACCGCAGTAATGAAGCAAAATTACCCTCAAGTTTACTCATCATTAGGTTGTAAGACTCGGCCAAAGGCCGTAGCTCGCGCGGCATGTCACTGACGCTCACTCTTTCATCCAAGCGCTCTGGATTGATGCCTTGCATCTTTTGTACAATGGTGGATAAAGGCGCAAATCCCCAATAGACACTCAGGGCCGCAACAGAAACCAGTAACAACGTAATCGCAAGTAAAATCAGGCTTAGCTGACGATTGAACTGTAAAAGGTACTGATGATGGACATCGATTGGTAAGGCAATCAAGGCAAGGATCTGCTCGTCTTTGATGAGCAACGCGCGGTAGTTTCGGTCGTTGATTTTGGTGACAAATTGCTGCTCGCGATGCGTTTGCCACAATGACCAAAGGTCAAAGTCCGCAGGCAGCTCATGGCTAAAACCACTTGGCGCACTGGACAGTCGATGCCCTTGTCTGTCAATCACTAGGATTTTTAGATTATAGTCTGACCATGAGGCGTGCAGGTCATCAGGATAAAGTGGCGCTGAAGGCGTAGAGGACAATGGCAAAGTCGCCGTCGTGCGTTCATTGAAATAATCGGCACGTTTGCGCAAATTAAAGGCAGCATGTGTGATGATCTCTGAGTCCATTTGCTCAAAGTGGCCGCTGACCGAGCGTTGTACCCAAATATAAATAACGATTTGGGAGATGACGACAACGATCGTCAATAAAAAAATCGTACGCCATAATAGTGGTAAGCGCCGATTATCAAAGCGGTATTTCATCGCGCGTTATCCGTCTCTGCTATGGCAGTATCTGCCGCATCTAAGCGATATCCCATACCGCGCACGGTGTGAATCAGCTTGGTCTCATAGTCATCATCGATTTTGAGCCGTAGGCGTCTGATGGCCACATCGATGACATTGGTATCACTATCAAAATTCATGTCCCATACTTGTGAGGCGATGACAGAGCGCGGGAGCACCTCACCTCGGCGCTCTAATAAAAACTGCAACAAAGCAAACTCTTTGGCCGTCAGCTTAATGACTGTATCGCCTCTATGCACAGTGCGCTTGGCGATATCCATCTGTAGGTCTGCTATCTGTAATATCGTGCTGTTATAGTCCGCTTGATTGGCGCGGCGCAAGAGGCTTTTTATACGCACGATCAGCTCGGCAAAGGCAAAAGGTTTGGTCAGATAATCATCGCCACCGATCTCGATGCCTTTGACTCTATCGCTTAACTCGTCTTTTGCGGTCAAAAACAGCACAGGCGTCTGCTTACCGGCAGCGCGATAATTGCGTATCAGCTCAAAGCCGCTGATATCAGGCAACATGACATCCATCAGCACCACGCTATACTCATCGGTCATGAGTGCATGATAGCCATCGAGGCCTGTCGCTTGATGCTCAACGATAAAACCGGCTTCGCTCAGACCCTTTTTTATATACTCGCCAAGTTTGATCTCGTCTTCTACCAGTAATACCTTCATCATTCCACCTTGCAGATTAGGTTCATAGCATAAGGCCATACTAAAGGATTCTGTTTGCTATGAACATCGATGGTGGCAAAGATGACAGGATTGTCATCTGCATGTCATCTGCCGGTCAGAATGGGGTCGCTAGTATATAGGCTATGAACGGCATCGGCGGCCGCTGCATTTATAACGGCTGTTGACTTAGTAAAAGGCCGCCCGCTCTACAGTATTATCTGATACAAGACAATGGGATAAAAAAGGATAAAAACATGATGTTTAATACAGACCATAAGTGGTTGGGTGGCGTTGTTTTATTGACGACGAGCGTTGGGCTGATGGCTTGTAGTCAGCCAGATGTCGATGCGGCTGATAAGCAAACGACGGCGAGCACACAAGTACCAGTAGAGACTATAAGCCCAGCGTCAAACACAAAGGCATCAGACCTACAGCCGTCATCCACCATTTTACAAAACGTCTCGGCCACCGTCTACAAAGATGCCAATTGTGGCTGCTGTAAAGAGTGGATCGGTCATGCCGAGAATCATGGTATGACGGCAAACGGGCAAGATGTCAGCGATTTGGCGGTATTTAAACAGCGCTACGGCGTGCCTGATAATATGCGCTCCTGTCATACTGCGGTGACGAGTGATGGCTATGTGTTTGAAGGTCATGTCCCGGCCAAATATGTGGCACAGTTCCTAAAAAATCCGCCAAGCGAGGCGATTGGCCTTGCCGTACCTGGCATGCCTATGGGCAGTCCAGGTATGGAGTATCAAAACAGATTTGATCCGTATCAAATCATGCAAATTAACAAAGACGGTAGCAGCACGGTTTATGCACAAGTTGAGTCGCCGCAGCAGCAACTATAGTTTGAAGCGTTTTTAGAGATTTTAGTATTTATTAATTCCTTATTACGAGTCATATTATGAATAATAAAAATACGCTCAACCGCCGTAGCTTTTTGACGGGATCGTCCGCCTTGGTAGGGGCGTCTATGCTATCAAGCCTGCCAACGATGGCAAATAGTGCGCTTGTGGGCTCGCAAAGCAAGGCGATCATTAATAGCGATAGACCTGATCATAAAGTGCCTATCTTGTCGGGTGATGAGTTCGATCTGTATATCAGCAAAAAGCCTGTTATCGTCAATGGTAAGTCGAGTATAGCGACGCTGATTAATGATTCCTTGCCGGCGCCAACGCTGAAGATGCAAGAGGGCGATACGGTCATCATCCGCGTGCACAATCAGATGAATGAGCTGACTTCTATTCATTGGCATGGTCTGCTCGTACCTTTTGAGATGGACGGTGTGCCGGGTATCAGCTTCGATGGTATACCCGCCAATAGCACTTTTACTTATAAATTCAAACTCAAACAATCAGGGACTTATTGGTATCACTCGCATACAGGCTTTCAGGAGCAAACGGGTATGCGCGGCGCGATCGTCATCGAGCCAAAAGCGGCGGAGCGCTATCCGGTGGCAGAAGATCATGTTATTTTGCTCAGTGATTGGACGCACCGTGATCCGCATACGTTACTCAAACTACTCAAACAGCGCGCTGACTTTGATAATTATCATCTACCCGATTTTAAAAAGCTGTTATCCGATATCGCTGCCACCGATATAGAGGCCGCTTTTGATAAGCGCAAAATGTGGAATCAGATGCGTATGATGCCGACTGATTTTAGTGATTTATCGGGGGAAACGACTTTTACTTATCTTATCAATGGTAAAACCACTGCCGCTAATTGGGTGCAGCTGGTCAAAGCATGGCAGCCGGTCAAACTACGCTTTATCAATGCTTCTGCGCAGACGATATTTGATGTGCGCATACCGGGTCTTAAGATAAAAGTCGTTGGTACTGATGGTAATGATGTTGCACCTGTCGAGGTCGATGATTTTCGCATTGGCGTCGCTGAGACTTATGATGTCATCGTCACGCCAACTAAAGACGCCCATATTATCTTTGCGCAAAACATCGATCGTACCGATTATGTGACCGCAACCTTAGCCACTCGCAAAGGCGCGCGCGCTGCCACGCCTCAGATGGATGGCATCGAGTGGCTCACCATGGCCGATATGATGGGGGCTATGGGCGACAAGGGTTATGACGCACACCATGCCAAGACCGAGTATGACTTTAAGACCGATATGCGCGTCGATAGTCCGCGCATGAATCTCGATGATCCTGGGATTAATCTGCGTAACATCGATAGAGAGGTGCTGACGTATAGCCAGCTGCGTTCTGTTGGCAACGAGATCATGAGCGAACAGCGCAAACCGAATCGCGAGGTTGAAATTCATCTAACGGGTAATATGGAGCGCTATATATGGGCGCTCGATGGCATTATGTTTAAGGATGCGCCGCCTGTCAATATCAAACCGGGCGAGCGCGTGCGTATTACCTTAGTCAATGACACCATGATGAGCCACCCGATGCATCTGCACGGTATGTGGAGTGATTTGCGTGCGCCTAATGGCGACTTTCAAGTACGCAAGCATACTATCTTAGTACATCCTGCGCAAAAGGTGAGTTTTGATGTGACGGGCGAGGCAGGACGCTGGGCTTGGCATTGCCATCTGCTTTATCACATGGAAACCGGCATGTTTAGAGAAGTTGCTGTCGTTTAATGAATTGTGGAATGTGAGTTTATTATGAAAACAATTAAAAAAAGTCTGCTATTCATTGGCTTATCATCATTCGCATTGCTAGCGTCACCCTTAGTAGCAGCCGAAATGGACATGTCAAGCATGGATCACAGCAGTATGGACGTGTCGAATATGGACCATAGCAGTATGGATATGTCAGGCATGGATCATAGCAGCATGAACATGTCAGGTATGGATCATAGCAGCATGAACATGTCAGGTATGGATCATAGCAGCATGAACATGTCAGGTATGGATCATGGTGATATGGATATGTCGGGTATGCAAGGCGGCGAGCCGCCTGCTGATGCGCGTAGCCCTGATTATTCAAACGGCGTGGGCTATGGCGAGTATGGTAAGCCTGTGATGATGGGTAGTTTGCCTACTTGGGGCATATCGGTAGATGATTTAGGCTATCAGTTCGAAGACGATCAAATTAACTTTGAGATAGAGGGTTGGTATGGTGATGATAGTAGGCGTCTCCGATTACGTACTGAAGGTCACGCCGCGACTAAAGATGACAAAGAAATCGATAGTCTAAGCTCGCTTGCTTATTGGCAGCCGCTCGGTACCTTTTGGAATGGTGAAGCCGGCGCCGCTTATAATACCGAAAACGACAAAGCGGCATTAATGGCGGGTATCGTCGGCACAGCGCCTTACTTTATTGAGACGGATGCTAGAGCCTATGTCTATACTGATGGTCAAGTCCAGCTCGATCTTGGTGCAGAATATGAGTGGCGCTTAGACCAGCATTGGGTGGTAATCCCAGAAGCTGGGTTAAAGGTATTTAGCAAGGGTGATACTGACAATAACATTACCAAAGGCTTTAATGAGTTAGAAACTGAAGTTCGGCTCACTTATGAAATGCTCAGTCGTCAGCTCTCTCCGTATGCAGGCTTTAGCTACGAGACAGCATTATCAGATGCAAGAGACTTACGTCGCCAAAACAACGAAGATGTTGATACCAGTAGCGTCACCGCAGGGGTAAAATTTTGGTTCTAGGTTCCTAGTTCTAAATGCACAAATATCTCATTATTTAGAGTGCTGAGATTAACGTTAGTATGAACCTTGATACTATTACTAACGTGTTAACGACTAAACAAGCACCTTTTAGAAGGTGCTTTTTTGTTAAGTTATTATTTAGCAAAATTTAATAAGTATATTAATGGTTTGATTAAGCAACTATAGATCAATTTTAAATTGGCTTAACCATATAACTATAAAAAAGGAGTAATCGCATGAACAACGATATGAACCATAAGCAAAAAATGAATCCTTATGTCAAATTTGGTCTGATGATTCTGACCTCGACCATCGTCATGTATATCATGATGTATTTTAATACCTATAAATGGGATCATGTGTACTTTAGTGAGACGCGTGCTTATATGGCGCTATATATGGGCGCGATGATGGCGGTCATCATGCTCGCCTTTATGGGTAATATGTACAAAAAAACCAAAGTCAATTTGATGATTTATGGTCTTGGTATCGTGCTATTTGCCTTTGGCTTATGGGGCGTACGCTCACAGCAAACCGTCGATCAGGTGGATTGGATGCAGGCGATGATACCGCACCATTCTATCGCTATTTTGACCAGTGAACGCGCCGATATCGATGACCCACGTGTTCGTCAATTGGCAGATGACATCATCAAAGCGCAAAAGCGCGAAATCGGTGAGATGCAAGCATTAATCGAAGAGCTTGAATAAAGAGTAATGGTGCTAATACGTACCGTTGTTTACTGTGTTTAAGGAGCAGCGTCATGTCTCATAATATGGACAAAAAACTGAGTGAAGCTGGCAAGTTTGACAAAGTACCAAAAGATTACCATGGTACGGTTTACACTTGCCCTATGCATCCTGAAGTTAGAGACATTGAGGATAATGGCTGTCCGTTATGTGGCATGGCGCTCAAACCTGAAAGCGAAGTCACTGAGGCTAATAGCCATGACAATAATCATGCGCCCTATAAGCCCCATGAGAATAATCATGGAGCGGATGCGGATAGCAATGACATAAAATCTGTAAAGGGCAGCAAGTACGATAAAGTTCCCGAAAACTATAACGGTACGATTTATATTTGTCCGATGCATCCTGAGGTCAGAGATGTCGAAAAAAGCGATTGCCCGATATGTGGTATGTTCTTGCAACCTGAAGACCAAGTTGCTAAAGAAGCTACCAACTCAGACGCTAATGAGCACGACCATGCGCACTGTCACGGCGCAGGTGCTGACGGTGGTGAAGTAAAATCCGTTAAAGGCGGCAGGTACGACAAAGTACCAAAAGATTACCATGGTACGGTTTACACTTGCCCTATGCATCCAGAAGTTAGAGACGTCAGAAACAGCGGCTGTCCGATATGCGGTATGGGGCTTGAGCCTGAGACCATTACAGCGGGCGAAGAAGAAGATACCGAAGAGCTTGATAATATGACGCGTCGCTTTTGGATTTGTACTGTGCTGACCTTACCGCTACTTATTTATGCTATGGGTGAGATGGTCGGCCTTAACTTTGAGCAGATCGGGCCGCTGGATCTTTCAGGGCAAATGGGTCAAATCATTCAGTTAGTGCTCGCCACGCCTGTCGTGGTTTGGGGCGCGGCTCCTTTCTTTGTGCGCGGTTGGCAGTCGATTCAAAGCCGCAACCTTAATATGTTTACCCTAATCTCGTTAGGGGTCGGCGCAGCTTTTGGGTTTAGTATTGTCGCAACCTTCTTCCCAGGCATCTTCCCAGATAGCTTTCGAGGGGCATCCGGTCAAGTTGGCGTTTATTATGAAGCGGCCGCAGTCATTACGACTTTGGTTCTGCTCGGTCAAGTGTTAGAGCTCAAAGCCAGAAGTCAAACCTCAGGCGCGATTCGTGCCCTGCTTGAGCTGGCACCGCCGACGGCTAGACGAGTTAACGACAAAGGGGAAGAGGTGGAGGTTTCACTAGATGAAGTGGTCGCGGGTGATCACTTACGCGTCAGACCCGGCGAGAAGCTTCCTGTCGACGGTATGGTCGTTGAGGGCAGTAGTAGTGTTGATGAATCTATGGTGACAGGCGAGCCCATCCCCGTGACCAAAGAGCAAGGCGACGACGTCACAGGCGGTACGGTAAATGGTACCGGTACGCTACTGGTTGAGGCGGTTAATGTCGGCGAGGACTCAGTACTGTCCAAAATCGTGCAAATGGTAAGCGATGCCCAGCGTAGTCGCGCGCCCATTCAGCGCTTAGTTGACCAAGTGGCAGGCTGGTTTGTGCCTATTGTTATTGTGATCTCTATTATTACCTTTATCGTTTGGGCCATATTCGGCCCTGAGCCTGCGATGGCCTACGCTATGGTAAACGCGATTGCAGTACTGATTATTGCTTGCCCTTGTGCCCTTGGTCTGGCCACTCCTATGTCTATTATGGTCGGGACAGGTAAAGGCGCACAAAACGGCGTATTGATCAAAAACGCTGAGGCGCTTGAGACTATGGAGAAAGTTGATACCATCGTGGTTGATAAGACCGGAACCCTGACCGAAGGACAACCTGCGCTGACGGCCATTGATGCGCTATCAGGTCAAGATGAAGATGAGTTTTTGGCATTAGTGGCCGCAGTAGAAAGCGCTAGTGAGCACCCTTTAGCAGAAGCGATTGTGAGAGCTGCACAAGATAAATCCTTGACTATCCCTAAAGCTCAAAATTTTAATTCAACCACCGGTGAGGGCGTAGAAGCTATCGTCAATGGTAAAGCCGTGGCTATCGGTAACTCAAAGCTCATGGAGAGCTTAAATAGCTATGATCAAGATTTATCAGACAAGGCTGACGTGCGCAGAAAAGAGGGCGAAACGGTAATGTTTGTCGCGATAGACGGCAAGGCCGCTGGTGTCATCTCCGTAGCTGATCCTATCAAGCCCAGCACCAAGAACGCTATAGGACTGCTACACGATGCAGGACTAAAAGTCATTATACTAACGGGTGATAACCAAAAAACCGCGCAAGCCGTCGCCAATAAATTAGGCATCGATGACGTGCATGCGGATGTCTCACCTGAAGATAAAAATCGTATCGCTAAAGAGATGCAAGATAGCGGTAAATTGGTTGCGATGGCAGGCGATGGTATCAATGATGCGCCAGCTTTAGCACAAGCCGATGTCGGCATTGCAATGGGTACGGGGACTGACGTGGCGATGGAGAGCGCTGGGGTGACGCTACTCAAAGGCGACTTAATGGGGATTGCTAAAGCCCATAAGCTGAGCCGCTCGACCATGCGCAATATTAGACAAAACCTATTTTTTGCCTTTATTTACAACGCTATTGGCGTACCGATTGCCGCAGGCGTACTTTACCCTGCGTTTGGACTACTGCTTAGTCCTATGATAGCAGCGGCGGCAATGAGTCTGTCTTCGGTATCAGTGATTGCCAACGCGCTCAGACTGCGTACTTTGGATTTGTCAAAGTAGATAGTAAGATTTAAGTACCGAGCGCTAAGTAAGCCCTATACCATGAATCTTTTGGTCAAAATACATAGATGTAACAAACTACAAGCGGCGGCACTAGTACAGCGGGTAAGCTGGTATTATTGCCTTTTGCTTTAGCGTTTGATGTGGTGTCTTTGCCAGCGCAAATTTTAGATAGTCTATAAACTGTCAGCTTTTAAAGCAATTATCCTTTTTATATAAAAAACCTTAAGCGTATTTAGCCCTTGAGGTTTTGTTTTATCGGTGAGAGCGTTTATTGGTTTTTAGCAGAAGTTATTTTTAATAACGCGCGTCTTTGAGTTTTTTAGCAGTCGGCCAGTCATTAAAAAAAATACTTACTGTCTAAACGAGAGCCTATTAACTCAAAATCAGGCTATCATCATCAATCTTTTCACCGCGGGTGCGCTCAAACATATCAAGTAAATCATGTACTGTCATGCCTTGACGCTTTTCGCCTGCCACATCTAATACCACTTGACCTTGATGCAGCATGACGGTGCGCGTACCGTGGGCGAGGGCTTGCTGCATAGAATGGGTGACCATCATGGTTGTCAAATTATTATCGGTGACAATTTTATCGGTCAGCTCTAAGACGAAAGCGGCCGTTTTTGGATCGAGCGCTGCGGTATGCTCATCGAGTAATAGGATTTTGGAGGGCTGCAGGGAAGCCATAAGCAAGCTGACCGCTTGACGTTGACCACCTGATAATAGTCCCATGCGATCGGTAAGTCGATTCTCAAGCCCTAATTTCAATACCGATAGCTTTTCGCGAAACAGCTCGCGGTTATTGTGATTTAAAGCGAAGCTCAAACCACGTTTGCCGCCGCGCTTATAAGCTAGGGCCATGTTCTCTTCGATAGTCAGCGCTTCACAAGTACCCGCCATCGGATCTTGAAACACACGTGCTACCCAGTGCGCGCGCTGATGGGCTGACTTTTTGGTGACATCGATACCGTTCAATAAAATCGAACCACTATCGACGCGCGTCGTACCACTAACTGCATTCAAAAAAGTCGATTTGCCCGCGCCATTAGTCCCGATGACTGTGACAAACTCGCCATCTGCGATATTGAGATTGATCCCGCGAAGAGCAGGGTTTTCGATAGGGGTGCCTGGGTTAAAAGTCAGGCGTAAATCATTGGCTTGCATCATAATCGTAAGTGCCTATATTGCTAGATTGCTAGGTTTATAGTCTGCTTGCTTTAAGCTCTGACTCTACGCGATAAAAACTTGGTTTTTGCCTTAGGCAGTACTAATGCTAGCACGACCAACAGTGCTGTAATCAAGTTCAAATCTTGCGGCCCAAAACCTATACTACGTAGCGTATCGCTCGACAAGGCCACTTGGATAAATAGCTTGTAGAGCACCGCGCCAATAATGACGGCTAAAGTAATAAGCCAAATACGCTTAGCAGGAATAATGGTCTCACCAATGATCACTGCCGCCAGACCGATGACAATGGTACCGATACCGATAGAGATATCCGCGCCGCCCTGCGTCTGAACAAAGAGCGCTCCGGCTAGTGCAATCAAACCATTAGAGATCGCCATACCGATAATGGTCATCCATGAGGTATTGATGCCTTGCGCTTGCGCCATACGCAGGTTAGAGCCGGTTGCACGCATCGATAGACCAGACTCAGTACTATAAAACCAGTCCAAAAACAGCTTGGCTAGCATCACCACAGCGCCGATAATCAAGCAGCGCATCCAAAAGCCATTATCGTTTGTGACCAGTGAGCTAAAGACAGTGGTCTCACCTAAGAGTGGCAGGTTGGGCGCGCCCATAATGCGCAGATTGACAGAATACAGCGCCACCATCACAAGGATACTGGCCAGTAGCTGCAAGATACCAAGCTTAACATGCAACCAAGCGGTGACTACGCCTGCAACTGAACCTGCGAGCATACCAAGGGCGCAAGCGAGCCAAGGGCTAACCCCAGCAACGATAGAGACCCCAGCAATCGCACCGCCTAGAGGAAAACTACCATCAGCGGTCAAGTCAGGAAAGTCTAAGGTTCGAAAGGATATTAAGACGCCTAGGGCGACAAGACCGTAGATTAGACCACTCTCAAGCGCACCAAAAAAAGCAATTAAAGACATAAGTAATCAGTAAGTCATAACCAAGTGCTACCTAACATTAGCAGCGACTAAGCGGTGGGTTAAACAGATTATGCAATCTGCGATTAGGGTGAACCAAAGCGTGTATTCGCTAAGAGATAACAAGCTTTTATTTTATAGCGTTATCAGTAGCAAAAAAAATAGAAAGTAGCAAAATAATAGCATCAAAAAACAAGCCCAGTCTATAAAGGGATAGCTGGGCTGTCTCTAAGCTTAGCGAGCAGCAAAATAAGCCTATTCTACCACTTCTTCTGCGTCATCGATAACCGCTTGCGGCAAAGTAATACCTTGCTCTTCAGCATGTTTTGGGCTGACATGTAGGTTTAAGTTTTGCGGGGTATAAACCGGAATAGCGCCTGGGTTTTCACCATTTAAAATATTGACAACGATTTTACCGGTTTCGCGGCCTAAGCTATAGTAATCAACGCCTAAGGCTGCGATAGCGCCGCGCTCAACGGAGCTCGTGTCCGAGGCAATAAGTGGGATCTTACTTTCTTTAGCGACTTGATAAAGCGCTTCATAGGCTGAAACCACATTATTATCGGTTGAGGTGTAGATCATATCGACCTTACCTTCTAGGCTACGAGCTGCCATAGCAATATCATTACTACGAGCTGCAGGTGCTTCTAGGACATTAATGCCCATCGGTGAGAGCTTTTCTTTTAGGTTTTTGAGCGTAATGGTTGAGTTGACCTCACCTGGGCTATAGACGTAGCCGACATTTTTTAGGCTTGGGATAATTTGGCGCATCAGCTCGATTTGCGGCTCATAAGGGAGCGCATCAGAGCCGCCTGTAACGTTAGTACCAGAGCCATCAAGCGTAGTAACAAGCTTAGCCTCAACAGGATCGGTTACTGCTGAGAATACTAGCGGAATCGTGCTAGTCGCCGCCGCTACAGACTGCGCTGATGGTGTACCGATAGCGACAATGACGTCGGCTTCATCAGCAACGAACTGCTTGGCAATCTGGCCGGCAGTGGCGGTATTACCTTGCGCGCTTTGGAAGTTTAGCGTCAAGTTTTCACCGTCGTTAAAGCCTTGTTCGGCCAACTCATCAACCACGCCTTTACGTACATCATCTAGCGCTGGATGCTCAACGATAGCAGTAATAGCGACTGATTTCGTCTCTGTGGCCACTTCACCACCAGCGGCACCATCGATAGTGTCAGGGTCATCGTTTGGCGATTGATTACAGCCGGTCAAAATAGCGGTACAAACGCCGCCTAGCATTAAAGCTTTGGTAAAGTTAAAACGGCTAGCTCGTTTCTGATACAACATAGGTCTTACTCCTAAAGATAAAAATGTGTCCATACAACCAGTAAAGGAAGATAGGGTCATAATCAGTAGTTATTAGCAAATCCTTTGCTAATTCCTATACTCATTTTAATAATGCTTCAATTAATCTTTTATCGCCAACGTCCTAGGCTTACTGGTCATCGACGTTGATAGCGCCTTTTAGTACTTCGTCAGATAAAGTCACGCCTTGCGCTTGTGCATGTTTAGGACTGACATATAAAGTCAGATCATTCATCACTTGAGGTTTAACTGTCGCGACCGCTTCATCGTTCAATACTCGGTAAACCATCTCACCTGTGACGCGGCCAAAGTCATAATCATTGACCCCAAGCGCGGCAGTGGCGCCGCGTCTAACGCTGAATTCATCAGAGGCGATGACTGGGATTTTGAGCTCGTTTGCTGCGCTTGCCATCGCCTCAAACGCTGAGACGACATTATTATCGAGCGAGGTATAGATGACATCGGCGCGACCATCTAGGCTACGAGTCGCCATCGCCACATCGGTTGGGCGATTAGCGGTTAGATCCAAGATTTCGAGCCCGCGCGCAGGAGCCGCTGCTTTGAGCTGATTGAGCACAGTGACTGAGTTGGCCTCACCAGGACTATAAACATAGCCAATAGTTTTGGCATTAGGCGCAACTTTCTGAATGAGATCTAACTGTGGCTCAATAGGCAGCTGGCTCGATAAGCCCGTGACATTAGACTGCGCAGGGACACCGTTTTCATCGATAAGCTTGGCAGCTAATGGATCAGAGATAGCGGTATAAATGACAGGAACCTGAGTCGTGGAAGCGACAATAGACTGTGCAGAGGGCGTTGAGATAGCGACGATAGCGTCTGGCAGGTCACCGGCGAACTGTTTGGCAATCTGTCCGGCGGTGGCTAGATTACCTTGCGCGCTTTGAAAATTCACCGTTAGGTTTTCGCCTTCTACGTAGCCGTTATCTGCCAGCTCTTCTATAAGCCCGCGTCTGATCTCATCGAGTGATGGATGCTCGACGATTTGGGTAATAGCGAGAGTCTTGGCTGGTTTTTCGCTACCAGTAGCCGCATCATCAGTGGTGGTTTCAGTAGCCGAGTTTGAGCAACCTACTAAGCCAAATATACTGATGGCACTGAGAGCAGCTCCGCATAGGCTTAGGCGTAGAGGGGTAGCAATAGTCATTATCAAATTAACTCTTCGGTTGGAAAATGCAAGTCAGCTCGTCCACTTAACCAAGCGCCACTTTCGGCGCGCGCCTGCAGCTGACTGAGATAAAATAGAGGATTCATAAATATAATTGGTTATATTATGACAGTAATGTAACGATTCGCAATAAAAAATTAGCGGATAAGTTTTATAAGTTCAAAAAACCGCTAAAATTATCATTCGGCAAGTCAGATGTTTTAATGATTTTATCACTCAATACTATTGAGTTTTAAAATGTTCAAAAGATTTAGCGCTAAGGTTGAATCCTAAGTCTAAAAAGGTGCCAAGCTAGGCACCTTTTTAGACTTAGGGTTTATAAGACTCAATGTATATGAGCTTGTAAATATAAAACTAAGCAAGCAAATCACCAACCACACAAGCATCAGGCAAAGTCACGACCGTGAGCTGAGTCTTAGGATTGCCAGTAGAGAGCACCATTCCTTCTGAGGTGCCAAACTTCATCTTACGCGGCGCAAGATTCGTCACGCATATCACCTTTTTACCGATCAACTGCTCAGGCTCATAAAACTTACGAATACCGCTAAACACATTGCGCGGCTTGTCTTCGCCGACATCGAGCGTAAACTGCAAAAGCTTGTCTGCGCCTTCGACGTGGCTGCATTCTAAAACGTGCGCGACTTTCATCTCAACTTTGCTAAAATCCTCGATACCGATATAGTCGGCTTGCTCAGCGCTGTTGTCCTCTTTATCAGTTGCAGCTGGTTCCTCTTTTGATTCGCCCAATGACGCTTTTGAGGCTTCAATCATCGCAGTGACATCTTTTTCTTCGATACGCTGCATCAGCGGCTTGAACTTATTAATCTGATGACCGAGCAGCCACTCGTTACGGCTATGAAAGCTCAAATCATCGATATTCAAAAACGCTTTGGCATTATGGGTTAGCTCAGGCAATACCGGAGCCAGATACACCATCAATTGACGGAAGATATTAATCGCTACTGAACAGACGTCTTGTACTTCTTGCTCAGTGCCCTCCTGCTTGGCAAGCGCCCAAGGCTTTTTCTCGTCGATGTACTCGTTGGCTTTATCCGCGCACTGCATGATCAGACGCATAGCACGGCTAAACTCGCGGTTCTCGTAAGCGGTGGCGATCTCATCACCAGTCTTAGTGATGTCTTCTAGTAGTTTAGGCTCCGCGCAAACCTCAGTGAGCATGCCATCATATTTTTTGACAATAAATCCGGCGCTACGGCTGGCGATATTGACCACTTTGCCGACTAAGTCAGAGTTGACCTTTTGCATAAAGTCTTCAAGATCTAGGTTAATATCTTCGACTTTATCTGATAGTTTACTGGCAAAATAATAGCGCAGGTACTCAGGGTGTAAGTGCTCTGCATAAGTCTCAGCCTTAATAAAAGTACCACGCGACTTACTCATCTTCTCGCCATTGACCATCAAGAAGCCATGAGCAAAGACGCCAGTGGGCGTGCGGAATTCGCTACCCGCAAGCATCGCCGGCCAAAATAGAGCATGGAAATAAACGATGTCTTTACCAATGAAATGATAAACTTCCGTTTTATGTTCATTCTCAGCCGCCCAGTAGCGATCAAATTCGAGCGCGTTGTCCGTGCCTGCGCGCTTATCACACAGGTTTTGAAAGCTTGCCATATAGCCGACAGGCGCATCCAGCCAGACATAAAAGTATTTATCCGGCTCGCCCTCAGGGGTGTCTGGTATCTTAAAGCCAAAGTAGGGCGCATCCCTCGAGATATCCCAGCTGGCAAGACCGGCATCGAACCATTCTTGTAGTTTATTGGCAACTGAAGGCTGTAGACGCTTGTCACTGCGTGTCCAATCTTGTAAGAACTGCTCGAACTCTGGTAAATCAAAAAAGTAATGCTTAGAGACTTTAAGTACTGGCGTGGCATCCGATAACGTTGAGCGCGGGTTTTTCAGCTCAGTGGCATCATAAGTGGTGCCGCAAACCTCGCAGTTGTCCCCGTACTGATCGGCCGATCCGCATTCAGGACATTCGCCTTTGACAAATCTATCGGCCAAAAACAGCTGCTTTTCAGGGTCAAATAATTGCTCGACGTCACGGGTTGAGATGTGACCGGCGCTATTGAGCCGACGATAAATTAGCTCTGAGTAGTGCTTATTTTCAGCGGAGTGAGTGCTGTGATAATTATCGAACTCAATCAAAAACTTAGCAAAATCAGCTTCGTGCGAGGCTTTGACCGAAGCGATCTGCTCCTCTGGCGTGATGCCGTTATCTTCAGCCTTTAGCATAATAGCCGTACCATGAGCATCGTCAGCGCAAACATAAGTGACTTGATGGCCTTGTGCCTTCATTGCCCGCGCCCAAATGTCAGTTTGGATATATTCTACAAGATGGCCTAAATGAATATAGCCATTGGCGTAAGGTAGGGCACTAGTTACTAAAATTTCACGCACTTTTATCACCTTTGTTATCGATATAAATGGGTTGATTATCTCACGGCTCGACTTTTCAAGCTTTATCGTTATCGATCCTAATAATGAGATATTTCTAAATTAAAAATTTTGTCTATGATACCGTAAATCTATCATTTATGTGATAGTGCTTAGTAATTATCTAAACAACAGCGGTTCATCAATCGGGGCCAAAATCAGTACTGAATATCCCCGGTGAGCGAAGAACATCAGTAGTAGCAAGGTAATAACAATAGCAAAGGTACTAAACATAACCGCCTCTCCTTGGCATAAAAAATAATGAGTAAGATATACTCACTGCTAACTGAAATAATGATTTGATAAAGAGTAGCGTCAAAAAGCGAATAAAAGGCAGCGAGGGATGACTTAGTACTGCTGTCGGTATAAGTTGCTACAACTCATTATTACGGCTTTGAGTTTTTCTCTAGGCTCTATCAAAATATTATGGTAAGTTAGCATAATCTTTTTAAATAATATATAACGATATGATACGTATCTTTTTAGTGTAATACGCTTACCGTTTAATTTTTATCGTTAAGTCTATGTTTTTTAAAATAAAAAAATGCGTAAGTGATTATCGAAAATAAATGAAAAAAATAGCTTAAAGGAGATAAGCATGAGTCAATCAAAAGTGTACAACAGTGCAAAGAGCGCTCTACAAGATATCGTCAAGGATGGCCAAACCCTTGCTATAGGAGGCTTTGGGCTCTGCGGTATACCTGAAGCGCTCATCGCAGCGCTACGGGATAGCGGCGTTAAGGACTTAACTTGTATCAGTAATAACGCTGGCGTCGATGACTTTGGCCTAGGGCTACTACTGCAAACGCGGCAAATTAAAAAAATGATCTCATCCTACGTTGGCGAAAATAAAGAATTTGAGCGTCAGTACTTAGCAGGCGAGCTTGAGGTTGAGCTCACTCCGCAAGGCACGCTCGCCGAAAAACTACGCGCAGGCGGGGCAGGTATTCCAGCGTTTTATACCGCAACAGGTGTCGGCACTTTAGTTAGCGAGGGTAAAGAGACACGAAATTTCGATGGTCGTACTTATGTGCTTGAGCATTCTTTAACTGCCGATGTGGCTCTTATCAAAGCGCAGAAAGCCGATAAAGCTGGCAACCTTATCTTTAATAAGACCGCTCGCAACTTCAACCCAGACTGCGCGATGGCGGGAAAAATCACCATCGTCGAAGTCGAAGAAATCGTCGAGACCGGCGCGCTTGATCCAGATGAAGTGCATCTGCCCGGTATTTTTGTGCAACGTATTGTATTGAATGCTAGCCCTGAAAAGCGCATCGAAAAAACCACGGTCAAAGAGGCTGGCAGCGCTTGAATACGCGATTTGGAGTAACTTTAGATCGTGGTAATAACTAGAGTGTTAATGAATGATAGTCGCTTAAAAAAGCAACTTTAAAAAGTAATCAAAAAAGGAGTACGACATGGCATGGACAAGAGAGCAGATGGCACAGCGCGCGGCAAAAGAGCTACAAGACGGCTATTATGTCAACTTAGGCATTGGTCTACCAACGCTAGTCGCTAACTATATTCCTGAAGGCGTAGACGTATGGCTACAATCAGAGAACGGCTTGCTGGGTATTGGTGAGTTCCCTACATTAGATGCCGTCGACGCCGATTTGATCAATGCTGGTAAGCAAACGGTTACCGCAGCTTCTGGCGCAAGCTATTTTGGTAGCTCAGAGTCATTTGCGATGATACGCGGCGGGCATGTCAATCTTGCCATACTAGGCGCGATGGAAGTCTCGGAACACGGCGATCTGGCCAACTGGATGATCCCCAAAAAGATGGTCAAAGGTATGGGCGGGGCGATGGATTTGGTCGCCGGCGTGCAGCGGGTGATTGTCCTGATGGAGCAAGTTAACAAACATGGCGATCCTAAAATACTAGCCGAGTGCCAGCTGCCTTTGACTGGTAAAGGCGTAGTCGATCGCATCATTACTGAGCTTGCGGTGTTGGACGTCACTGATAACGGCTTACAACTGGTTGAGCTGGCCGAGGGCGTCAGCTTTGCTGAGCTACAAGAAAAGACGCCAGTAGCCATTGCTCAATAGCTGTTTTTCAGTCGTTATAATGCGATAGCTAAAACCAACAGCTACTGCTCGATAAAAATCAAGAGCAGTATTTAGGGCGTGTTGAACATTCGATCTTGGCACTGACAGATAACATCTATTAATTGGAGCCAATACTATTCATACTATTGGCTCTTTTTTATGATTGCTAAGTGCATCGTTTAGGCTGCTCGGAGTAAAAGAATGGATAATGAAGCTTTTGCATTAAAGATAAGTAGTGCTATTGACCAACAACAATATGATAAAGCAGCCGATCAGGTTGAAGCGCTACGACCCATTGATATTGCGGATATACTGGCGCTCATCAACCCTAGTTCTGCTTGGCAGTTGCTTTAGCGCAAGCGCAGCGAGAGGATATTCGCAGGCTTGCCGCTTATGCCGAGCGTACCGCTGGGGCTTTGATTATCTCAATCAGCGATGCCTCAGGTGTGCTTATCTACCTATTTATTGCCTCGAGGTTTTTGGCTATCGGCTAAGACACGTCTTATTGATGTTATAATAACGACAAATACTGATAATAATGATAAAGGCAACTATGTTTAATTTTATTAAAAAAAAGACCAAACCTGAAACTCCAGAGCAGCAAGCGCAGCGTGATAGCGCGGTTGATAAGGTGTTGCTGAGCTATCACGTCGGTGATGCGAGCATTGCGACTATGGTCACCGGCCTTGAGCGTAATGATCATGAGCTCACTTTAGACTTGCGTTTGCCGCACAGTAGTGACCCTGAAGTGATTCAGCAGGAGCTTGGGCAACTGCTGCGTCCTCACGGTATTAAGGTTATTCATATGAATGTCCGCTTGCCTGCGCCTCCCAAAGCTTCGAGCGCAAGCCTGCCCAAATCGTCAGCGACCTCGATGCCAAAGACCACTAATGCTATGGCGGGCAGTACACCGTCACAGGCCGCTCGTAGCGATGCTGAACCCGCTATCACTAAGGCCGCTCCCACCCAAGCCTCTCTAGCCGCGCATCCGCGTATTCGTCACATTATTGTCGTGGCATCAGGTAAAGGCGGCGTCGGCAAATCAACAACGACGGTCAATATTGCCTTGGCATTACAGAAACTAGGTCACAAGGTTGGGGTGCTTGATGCCGATATTTATGGCCCTAGTATGCCAACGATGCTTGGGGTTGCCGATGTTAAGCCTGAGCTGGAAAACGATCAGTTCGTTCCGGTCGAGGCGCACGGTTTAGCGATGCTCTCTATCGGCAGCTTGCTCGATGGCGATAATACGCCAGTGGCTTGGCGTGGTCCCAAAGCGACAGGCGCGCTGATGCAACTGTATAATCAGACCAACTGGCCGCAGCTCGATTACCTAGTTATCGATATGCCGCCAGGTACCGGTGATATTCAGCTAACGCTTGCCCAGCGCATTCCGGTGACTGGCTCAGTAATTGTTACAACCCCGCAGCATGTCGCACTGCTCGATGCACAAAAAGGCATTGAGATGTTTAATAAGACCAACATTCCCGTACTGGGTGTGGTTGAAAATATGGCGCTACATACTTGCAGTAACTGCCAGCATACCGAAGCCATCTTTGGAACGGGCGGCGGTGAGATTATCGCTGAGCAGTATCAGGTGCCACTATTAGGACAACTACCACTCGCCAGTGGTATCCGCGCCCAAGTAGATAAAGGTGAGCCAAGCGTTTTGGCTGATGATGAATTTGCGACTTACTATTTGAGCATTGCCAAAAACATCGAAAAAAATATCAATAAATTTGCCAAACCTAGCGATGATAAGCGGATTTTTTGAAGGTCAAAAGTGTGATTGGGTAAGGCATTTATGCAAAGGCTCGCTTTTATAATGCCGCCACTTTTAAAGTGATGACGACCCTGTAAATTCAGTCATCAATTCCGTATAATCGTCGCTATTAAAAATTTGCTAAGGAATAAAAATGTCTATCAAATCTGACCGCTGGATCCGTGAAATGGCTGAAAATCAGCAGATGATTGAGCCTTTTGAAGCCGGTCAAGTGCGCTTCAATGACGCAGGTGAGCGTCTCATCAGCTACGGCACCTCAAGCTACGGTTACGATGTGCGCTGCGCTCCTGAATTTAAAGTATTCACCAACGTACATTCAGTCGTCGTCGACCCCAAAAACTTCGATGAAAAAAGCTTCATTGATATCGTTGGCGATGAGTGCATTATTCCACCAAACTCGTTTGCCTTAGCACGTACGATGGAATATTTCCGTATTCCGCGTGATGTGCTGACCATTTGTCTAGGCAAATCGACTTATGCGCGCTGCGGTATCATCGTCAATGTCACGCCGCTAGAGCCTGAGTGGGAAGGGCATGTAACGCTAGAGTTCAGTAATACCACCAATTTGCCAGCGCGTATTTATGCCGGAGAAGGCGTGGCGCAAATGCTGTTTTTCCAAAGCGATAGCGACGATGTCTGCGAGACCAGCTACAAGGATCGCGGCGGTAAATACCAAGGTCAACGCGGAGTGACCTTGCCTAGAACTTAGATTGATTAAACATATGCTAATAAAAAAGGAGCCTATCTATAAGGCTCCTTCTTTATGGTTTAATGCTTTATCTTGTGCAGACTATTTGAGTATCTTTAAGCCCGCTTTGTTATCGCGTTTAGGTCTAGTCGCAGCTTTTGGTTTATTCGCTACCGCGCTAGCCTCTTCTTCAGGCTCATAGTTATCGTACTCGTTAGGATCAAAAAACATCCCTTGCGAGTTTTCTTTAGCATAGATGCCAAGTACCGCTTGCAAGGGTACCCAAATCTCTTGCGACACACCGCCAAAACGCGCGCTGAAATGAATATAATCATTTTCCATACTCATATTACCGGTGGCACGACTGGCGATATTGAGGACGATACGACCATCTTGCACGTGCTCAGTTGGAATCTGTACGTTTTCTGCCGTGGCATCAACCATCAAGTAAGGGGTTAGTGCATTATCTTCTATCCACTGGTAGATAGCACGTACCATATAAGGGCGCGTTGGGGTAGTAGCGATAGGGGTATCACTCATTTTTTATTCCTCTACTGATATTTTACAAAATAATAGTAACAAGTATTCTCAAGTTATAAAAGTACGGCAAAAGGTTAGCGCACACTGGCCCGAAAGCTTTTACGTTCAAACAACCGCTCTTGATAGTCCAGCAATGGGCGACTGATATTGCGTGGTAGCTCAATTTGCATCTCTTCTAATCGCCATAACAGCGGTGCTAACAAGACATCGCACCAGCCAAACTCATCGGCCATAAAGTAAGGCTTATGAGCGAATAGGGGCGCTAAAGTAATCAGCGAGTCGGCTAGTTGCTTCTTAGCCAGCGCTGCTTGAGCTTTATTAAAGCTATCAGGGTGCATCAGCAGACGTTTACCCAAGACTAGCCAATCACGCTGAATGCGCCAAGCCAATTGTCGAAACTGCGCGCGCTCTTGCGGGGTCTCAGGGAGTAATTTATTGGCATGATAACGCTCTTCTAAATACTCAAAGATAACGTTGATCTCATATAACGCAGTCTCACGCTGCTGTAGTACTGGCAAAGTATGATAAGGGTTTAGTTCAGTTAAGTCTTCAGGGCGCTCAGAGTGCAAGCGCGATAGGTAATACTCTAGTTTTTTTTCTTCCAGTAATAAGCGCACGACATGGCTATCGTAGCCATCATCAGCATATAAGATCAGCTGACTACTGGGAATGTCATTCGCATCAATCATAGCAGCCTAATATTCATTATTAAGGCTGTCATCGTAAACAAACTCACCTTGTTAATCAAGACAGTAAGCGTAAATGCTAACCAATTCCACGCGGTTATCTATAATTTGTTAGCGTAGCCAGTTTGAGGGTTTCTCTGCTGTCCCAATGGTCTATGGCTATTAAACATTGTCTGCACATTTTTTTTGCACAAAAAAAGCACTACCGAGGTAATGCTTTTTTTAGTACAAATCAGTTAGCTTTAGCGCTTACTTATTTAACATCTTTCCAGAACTCTTTGTTGAGTAAGTAGACCGGAATGAGCAATACTAGTAGGAATAGGATGACAAAAGCACCGATGACACGGCGATCATGACGAACCGGCTCACCCATCCAAGCCATAAAGTTAACTAAGTCGCCGACTTCAGACTCAAACTCTTCTTGGCTCACGCTTTCTTGCAGGTTGTGCAAGACGTGAGGCATAGCCGCGTTAGCTAACACTAGGTTGTTCGCGCCCCAAGGACGGCTAGGATCTTCGTAAAAAGATAACAGGTAAGTGTAGACCCAATCATCACCGCGTAAACGGTTGACTAAAGATAGATCAGGAGGCGCCGCACCGAACCAAGACGCTTGTAGCTCAGGGTCAATCTCAGCATCGATATGATCACCGATTTGATCGGTGGTCACCATCAGATATTTCTCGACCAGCTCTGGCGGTATTTCAAGGTCTTTGGCGATACGTGAGTGACGAACATACTTCGCCGAGTGACACCCAGCACAGTAGTTCATAAACATTTTTGCGCCGTTTTGTAGCGAACCCTTGTTAGTGAAGTCAATAGGAGCGTCGCTACAAGCCAAATGCTCTTCCACACCTTCAGCGTTGGTGAATGTACCACATCCACCACCAGCTGCCATTGCGCTACCAGCCGTCAAGGTCAATGCCGCGCCTAAGCCTAGACCAGCTAGGGATTTGATTAGGGTTCTCATTAGTGACCTCCGGTAACGCGTTCTGGTGGCTGTTTACACGTCTCAATAGCAGTGTAAAACGGCATTAGTAAGAAGAATAAGAAATATAGAATCGTGAATACACGAGCCATAATAGTCGCAGTTGGCGTGGCAGGTGTCGCACCTAAATAGCCAAGTACGATAAAGCTAATAGCAAAGACAGTTAGTGCAATCTTAGACAAGATACCTTTGTAGCGTATTGAGCGTACAGGTGATCTGTCGAGCCACGGTATCAAGAATAGTACAGCGATGGCCGCACCCATGGCGATGACCCCGCCCAGCTTATTCGGCACCGCGCGCAAGATAGCGTAGAATGGCGTGTAGTACCATACTGGTGCAATGTGTGCTGGTGTTTTCAGTGAGTTCGCTGTCTCAAAGTTTGGTGGCTCAAGGAAATAACCGCCGCCCTCTGGGAAGAAGAACACCACTGCAAAGAACAAGATAAAGAATACTACGATACCAACCATGTCATGCACAGTGTAGTACGGATGGAATTCGATACCATCTAACGGTACACCATTCTTGTCTTTGAGCTTCTTAATATCGATACCATCAGGGTTGTTAGAACCAACGTGATGCAAAGCCACGATATGCATAAATACTAAACCAACTAAGACTAGCGGAATAGCTACAACGTGTAGCGCAAAGAAGCGATTCAGCGTAATACCTGAGATGATGTAATCACCACGTACCCACTCAGCAAGACCATCACCAATGACCGGCAACGCTGCTGGTAAGTTCAAGATAACCTGAGCACCCCAGAATGACATATTACCCCAAGGCAATAGATACCCGAAGAACCCTTCTGCCATCAAGGCAAGATAGATACCCATACCGATCAGCCATAGTAGCTCGCGTGGCTTTTGATATGAGCCATACAGCAAGGCTCTGAACATATGCAAATAGACCACTACGAAGAACGCTGATGCACCTGTCGAGTGCATATAACGGATGAGCCAGCCGCCTTTGACATCACGCATGATATATTCGACCGAGGCAAACGCGCCTTCAGCACTTGGGTTATACATCATGGTCAGCCAGATACCAGTTACCAATTGGTTAACCAATACCACCATCGACAACACACCAAAAAAATACCAAAAATTGAAGTTTTTTGGTGCATAGTATTTGGACATATGGTATTCGTAGGTTTCAGTCGCAGGAAAGCGCGCGTCCACCCAATGCATTAATTTTTTACCCATACTCATATTAAGCCTCCCCAACTGTCAAGATGGTACCATCCATACTATACTCTGGGACGGGTAAATTGGTTGGTGCCGGTACGCCGCTATAAACGCGACCCGCTAAGTCATATTTAGAACCATGGCAAGGGCAGAAAAATCCGCCGTACCAGTCATTACCACCTAAGTCAGCTGCGCCAACTTCAGGGCGATAGTTTGGGGCACAGCCCAAATGAGTACAAACGCCTTCAACCACTAATAGACCTGGCTCGATAGAACGAGTTTGGTTCTTGGCATATTCAGGTTGTAGCGATGCGCTTGAGTCGGGATCAGCGAGTAAAGACTCAACAGGCTCTAAAGTACTCACCATATCTTCAGTACGTTTGACGACATAGATAGGTTTGCCGCGATACTTGACGACAATCATTTGTCCTTCTTCAATAGAACCGATATCTTGAGTAACCGCAGCACCAGCAGCTTCAGCTTTGGCACTTGGCGTCCAAGAGCGAACAAAAGGGGTGGCTACCGCCGCTACTCCAGCTGCACCAATTACGGCAGTTGAAGCAATCAAAACTCTACGGCGTTGTACATTAACGCCTTCGGCTTGGCTCATTAATACTTCCTCCAGGTGAATGAAATGGGATTATCCCACACTGGGTTTGTGACTTAGAAATATAAAACATCTAGTATTGGTTCATACTATATTGACAATATAAAGAGACAAGCCACATCAGCTATGCCTAATTTTGCTAATTGTTACTATTCTAAGCTATTTTGGTTAAAAAATAAATTGGTACGCCAAAAATAACGCGACCTTTGCGGGCATTATTATTAGCTTTACACTGTTAAAAGTCTTAAGTCATTATCAGAATAATCAGCATTGAATTCGTATCGACTGAACGGTACGCGCCATTGGCATATTCAGTTAAATAGCATTTATAATCACTATTAAATATAATCACTATTAAATATAAGCACTATTAAAAGTATCTGTAATGACTAGTAAAGTCTCAAAGACTGCTCTCATCGTAAGGTAATCGATACCACCTTTTGAGTAATAAGATTACCTTATAAATGATAAGGATATTTATTTATAGGCGATGATACTTGAAATCAGCCCAATGTTCACTAACTTTCAGCACCTTTACGTAACCGATTTTGTTTAATCTCTCATGCAAGTCAATAGCAATGAGAGAGTGAGAAGATAAAAGACAGTAGGACAATACCTGACTTTTATCATTAATCACTCTCAAGTTCTTCCCAGCGCTCAAGCTTTGTCATCATTTCCTCCTCAATGACCGCTAAGCGCTCACTGGCGGCTGTCGCGGCATCAAAATCCTCGGTAAACCAAGAGCCATCAGCCAGCTTGTCTTGTAGCTTGGCTTGCTCTGTTTCTAGCTTAGTGATTTCTTTTGGTAGCGAATCAAGCTCGCGCTGCTCATTGAAGCTGAGCTTTTTTTGCGCTTTAACAGGTTTAGCGGGTGTTGCAGCTGGTTTTTGGTTGGCTTTAAAAGTATGAGGACGGCTCGGCGCTTTAGACGCTTGCGCGCGATTCTTTTGAATCAAGTATTCTTGATAGCCGCCCACATATTCATCGACCACGCCGTTACCGTCTTCATCGGTATCAAACACCCAAGTAGAGGTAACCACGTTATCCATAAACGAGCGATCATGGCTGATAAGTAGTATCGTGCCATTAAAGTTACTGACGGACTCTTCTAATAACTCAAGGGTCGCCATGTCCAAATCGTTGGTAGGCTCATCGAGCACTAATATATTGGCAGGCTTTAATAATTGCTTGGCAAGTAATACGCGGTTGCGCTCACCACCGGACAAGGCTTTGACAGGGGTGCGCGCTCGCTCCGGAGCAAATAAGAAGTCTTGCAAATAGCTCATGATATGGGTCTTTCGGCCGCCCACTTCGATGAAGTCTGAGCCTTCAGAGACGTTTTGGGCAACGCTAGCTTCTAGATCGAGCTGATCACGCAACTGATCGAAGAAAGCGATTTGCAGATTAGTCCCTAGCTCCACAGTACCGCTCTTGGTGACTTCATCGTCAGACATATCGAGTAGCGCTTTTATTAAGGTGGTTTTACCAGCGCCGTTAGGACCGATGATACCTATCTTGTCACCACGCATAATGGTGGTACTAAAGTTGTCGACGAGCACATTGCCATCGTATTCAAGATGAAGGTTTTTGACCTTACAAACGAGCTTACCGCTTTTTTCGCCTGCATCCATTGTGATGTTGACGTTACCGACTTGCTCACGGCGCTGGCTACGCTCTTCACGCAGGGCCTTTAGATCGCGCACGCGGCCTTCGTTACGTGTACGGCGGGCTTTGATTCCTTGGCGAATCCACACTTCTTCTTGCGCCAGTTTTTTATCAAAGTTGGCATTACTTTTTTCTTCAGCGAGCAGTTGTTGCTCTTTTAGCTCTTGATAGCGCGCGTAGCCTTTAGCGCCTTGAGTGACATCATAGCTGGTCAATAGACCACGATCTAATTCGACGATGCGCGTTGCCAGCTTATTGACAAAGGCTCTATCGTGAGTGACAAATAGCAGCGTCAGACCTTGCCAATCTAACAAGAAGCGCTCCAGCCACTCGATACTATCGACGTCCAAATGGTTGGTCGGCTCATCAAGCAATAATACGTCAGGCTTAGTGACTAAGGCTCTTGCCAACAGCACTCGGCGCTTACGACCACCCGATAGCGAGGATAAGTCATCATCCGCGTTAAGCCCCATAGTGGTAATCAGCCGCGTCGCTTCACGCTCTAAATCCCAGCCATGTACCGCGTCGATATCGTGCTGCAAAGTCGCCATGCGCTCGCAGGCATCCATATCGCCCTCAGCGCATAGATCGGTTTGCTGGTTATAGGCCATGAGCAGGTCAGCGGTTTGCCGACTGCCGCCCATGACGATGTCTAGTATACGCCCCGAAGTTTCAGGAACATCCTGCTCAAGCATAGCAACACGCACGCTGCTATTGATAATGACTTCGCCGCTATCAGGCTGCATAGAGCCGTTGATAAGCTTGAATAAAGTGGATTTACCTTCGCCATTACGACCGATCAGACAGACGCGTTCGCCAGCCTCAATGCTAAAGTCGACACCATCAAGGATAGGTGCTACGCCAAAAGCGAGGTGGATGTTTTTTAGATGTATCAGTGCCATAGAATGTCTTAAGCTTATATATAAGAGAGTGGAATAGATGATAAAATAGCGAGTTGCCCATTATTAATCATAAATTGATAATAAATTATAGAGACTAGCAAATAGTCAGCAGTATAACATGAGCCTAGAGGACTTTAGGATGCGTCATGCTTTTTTATCGCTGTGACTTAGGGCGTGTTGAACATTCACAAATGCGCACTGCTGATCGCTACTAGTTAATCAAAGCTGTGTTCTAGTCGTCGTT